>NZ_JBSWXU010000105.1:0-19833 GCF_056160785.1 Mycobacterium sp. ABE4_509
GCCCGGGGCGTCGCCGTCGTCGGGCCCGGCGCAGCCGGCCAGGCCGGCACCGACCCCCACAACGATCGCCAGCCGCGTCACGAATGCCGCGACGCCCACGTCACATCTCCGACTGCAGCGTCGCCGACATCAGTTTCTGCGCGTCGAGGCAGGGATCGCCGCTCGCCTGACCGCGCAGCTGCACCCACCAGCTCAGCACGCCGGTCCCCGCGGCGGCGGTGACCGAGCACGCCGCGCCGGTGGTGTCGCGGCGCGCGGTGAACGCGTGGTAGCGGTCGAGGACGACGTCGGTGATCACCGCACCGCGGGCGTCGGCGAGTTCACGCTCGCGCGCCAGGTCGCCGCTCTCGAACCAGGAGAAGGTGACGTCGACGGTGCTCGCCGCTCCCCCGCGGGAGCGGCGCGACAGGATGTACTGGCAGACCGCGCCGCTGTAGGGCCGGGTCACCTCGGTGGCCTCGAGCGTCTCGGAGACCATGCTGTCGTCGAGCAGGCCGCAGCGGTCGTCGACGTAGCCGTAGCTGCGGATGTCCTCGGCGGTGTCGGGGTCGGCACGCTGCGCCGACCCGGCGACGGTCTGCGAACAGGCCGCCGCGGCCGCTGTGACCGTGACCGCGGCGAGAAGAGTCTTTCGGGCACCTCGGCGCATCGTGGCTCACGCTACCCAGCGCCCCAGCTGCGGGCGAGTCGTATCGGGACGTCCGGGCCGACCCCCTCGAACCGGGGGAACGGCGGCGCTCGGGACCGGCCAGCCCGTAAGCTTTTGACGGCTCAAGCGTTCGAGGAAGAAGGGTGCGCACCGTGACCAAGACCACCACGACGGCGTGGGGGCGGGCGCTGGCCACCTGCGGGGTGGCGGCGTCGACCGCGCTGACGGTCACCCTGGTCGGCACCGCCGCGCCGGCACAGGCCGAGAACGGCGACACCCACATCAACGGGCAGGGCATCGTCCAGACCGTCGACTGCAACGACTCCACGTTGTTCGTACTGGGCACCGGAAACCGGATCAACGCGGTGGGCACCTGCTGGGCGGTCACCGTGCAGGGGTCGTCCAACACGGTCGTCGCCGACAACGTCATCAACGACATCACCGTGTACGGGTGGGACCAGGCGGTGTACTACAAGGACGGCGCCCCCTACGTCTGGGACCGCGGCCGCGAACTCGGAATGACCAACCGCATCGACCGGGTTCCCGCGTGATCGCGCTGCGCGGCGCCGGCGCCGGCGCCCTCATCGCGGCCACCGCCGCGGGCCTCACGCTGGCCGCATGCGGGTCCGGTGGGCAGGGGGGCGAACCGACGATGACCGCGGGCACCTCCGGCGCCCAGGTCGAGATCGGCAACACCATCAACTACGGATCGTTCGGCACCACCGCCGACATCGACTGCGGCGACGGGAAATCCCTCAACATCGGCGGATCGAACAACACCCTGACGGTGAACGGGACATGCTCGAACGTCAACATCGGCGGCGCCGACAACAACGTCACCTTCGACCGGGTCGACACCGAGTTGACCGTGGTGGGGCTGAACAACACCGTCACCTACCGTGCCGGCGATCCGACGGTCAACGACACCGGAAGCAACAACAACATCTCCAAGGGCTGACGGCGCTCAGCCCTTGGCGCCGTGCCGGCCTGCTCCGGCGGCGAAGCGCGACGCACCCTCCAGCGACTCCGCGGCCACCCGCGACATGCTGGCGAACTCGAAGTCCATCGCCTCGGCCTCCGGCAGCCCCCACTGGTGCAGCACCGACATCCGATCCGACCGCAGGCACTGCTGCGGCAGCCCGGCCAGCTCGGCGGCGAGTTCCTCGGCCCGGTGCCGGGCCTGACCGCTGGGCACCACGCGGTTGGCCAGGCCCATCGCCAGCGCCTCCTCGGCGCCCACGGCGCGGCCGGTGAGAATCAGATCCATCGCCCGGCTGTGTCCGATCAGCCGGGGCAACCGGACGGTGCCGCCGTCGATCAGCGGCACTCCCCAGCGGCGGCAGAACACGCCCATGACCGCGTCCTCCTCGACGACTCGCAGGTCGGCCCACAGTGCGAGTTCCATGCCGCCGGCCACCGCGTAACCGCTGATCGCCGCGATCACCGGCTTGGACAGAACCATCCGGCTCGGACCCATGGGCCCCGGCCCGGTCCGGTGCACCGGGTTGGACTCCGGCGTCCCCAGCGCCTTGAGATCGGCCCCGGCGCAGAAGGTTCCGTTGTCACCCCACAGCACCGCCACCGATGCGGTGTCGTCCCGGTCGAACTGGTCGAACGCCGCGTGCAGTTCGACGGCGGCCGGACCGTTGACGGCGTTGCGCGCCTGCGGCCGGTCCATCACGACGGTCGTCACCGGCCCCTTCTTCTCGATCCGCACTCCGCCCGATCCGGTCATGTCGCCTCCATCAGTTCCACGGTGTCGCGCCGCGCGACCAGTTCGGCGGCGAAGTCGGTGTAGGTGCGGCGCAGCGCCGCGCCCGGCCAGCCGGCCGGGAGCAGTTCGGCGGGCAGCACCGGATCGGTGAGCAGGTGGCGCACGATGGCTGCGGCGGTGGCGAACCGGGCGGGCATGTCGGCGGCCGAACTCATCTGTTCGAGCAGCGCACCCCCGGCGCCGGCCCAGCCCGCCAGATCCCACAACCGCCCGGCCAGCTCGGCCGGGTCGTCGTCACGCGCGTGCATGATCCGCACCCGCTCGGCGATCTCGGCGGGCAGGTCGGTGTCCAGGTTCGCCGGGCGCAGCCACACCCCTTCACGCAACTCACCGAACCGTTGTTGCTGCAAAGCGTTTCGCAGTGAAGCCCGGACACGGGCATCGTTTCCGGTGCTGGTGATGACCACCATCGTCCAGGAGCCGTCCCACCGCCGGGTGTGCGGATCGATCGCACTGTCCTGGCGGCGCTGGCGAGCCATCAACCGGTCCGAGAGCCGGTACCCGTCCTCGGAGCGAACCAGGTCGCCCGCGCTGACCATCCGGGTCAGCGCCACCCGCACCGTCGACTCCCTGATCCCGAAGTCACCGGTGAGACTGAGCAGCTCGCCGACCGTCGCCCAGGCCGGATGCGCCCCGAGCAGGACGCTGAGCACCACAGAGCGGGCCGTCATCCGCGCGGGCGTGGCGGCCACGGTCAGACCCCGGAGGTCTTCCGGCCGTGGTCGCCGAAGGGTTCGTCGCGGCGGCGCACCGCGTCGCGGAAGCCGCGTTCGCGCGCGTCGGCGACGAAGGCATGCCCTTCTGGGGTGTGCCGGGCGATGCCGTCGAACACCGTGGAGACCATGGCGCTGTTGGCCACGCCCTGTTGGTGCAGCGCACTGTTCATCGCCAGCTTGACCATGATGAGCTGGTTGACCGGCATCGCCGCGATCCGCGCCACCAACCGTTCGGTCCGCTCGTCGAGGTCGGCCGGATCGGGCGCCTCGACCGCCAGCCCCCACTCGGCGGCCTGCGCACCGGTGATGCAATCCCCGGTCAGCAGAAGGCGTTTGGCGCGCTGGTCACCGAGGCGGTGCGCCCACAGCCCGGCGGCCGGCACGCCCCACACCCGGGTCGGCGGGTAGCCGATCTTGGCGTCGGCGGCCGTGATCACCTGATCGGCGTGCAGCGCGATGTCGGTGCCGCCAGCCACGCAGTAGCCGTGGATCTTGACCACGGTGGGCTTGTCGGAGTGCATCAGGCTGGCGAACCCACGGACGAACCGGCTCATCATTTGGTAGTCGATCATCGGGTCCCAGGGCTGATCGGGCAGATGGTTGACCGCCTGGGTGCGCCCGGACAGCACCGTGTCGCGATAGGCGCTGCCGCCGCCCGCCGACGACGCCCCCTCGGCGTAGGCCGACAGGTCGAACCCGGCGCAGAAACCCTCGCCGCGCCCGGAGACCAGGATGACGTGCACGTCGGGATCCAGGTCGGCACGCTCCACCAGCGCCGAGAGCTCCAGCGGAGTGTCGGCGACGATCGCGTTGCCCTTGTCCGGGCGGTTGAACGTGATCCGCGCGACCCGGTCGGTGACCTCGTAGGTCATCGTCTTGAGGTCGTCGACATCGACCGGGTGACTCATGCCTTGACCATGGCGCGTTCCAGCACCGGCGCCAGGTCCAGGCCGGTGGGCAGCGTGCCGAACGCTCCGCCCCACGCCCCGCCGAGCCGGCTGGCCAGGAACGCCTCGGCCACCGCCGGATGCCCGTGGCGCACCAGCAGCGCGCCCTGCATCGCCAGCGCGATGTCCTCGGCGACCTGCCGGGCCCGGTACTCGATGGTGGCGAGGTCGTCGAGCGCGGGCCGCAGGGCCGCGACATGCGCGTCGAGCCGCGGGTCCTGGCCGGTGGTGGCGGCGAGTTCGTCGAACAGCACCTCGACACACTCCGGGCGGGTGGCCATGGCGCGCAACGTGTCCAGCGCGCTGACGTTGCCGGAGCCTTCCCAGATGCCCATCAGCGGGGCCTCCCGGAACAGCCGGGGCATGCCGGAGTCCTCGACGTAGCCGTTGCCGCCCAGACACTCCATCGCCTCGGCGGCGTGCGGTGTGGACCGCTTGCACACCCAGTACTTGGCGGCGGCCAGGCCGATTCGGCGCAGCAGCGTTTCGCGCTCGTCGCCGCGCACCGCGGCGTCGGTGGCTCCGGCCATCCGCATCGCCAGCATGGTCGCGGCCTCGGCCTCGACGGCCAGGTCGGCCAGCACGTTGCGCATCAGCGGCTGGTCGATCAGATATTCGCCGAACGCCTTGCGGTGCTGGGCGTGGTGGATGGCGCGGGTCAGGCCGTTGCGCATGCTGGTCGCGCTGCCCAGCGTGCAGTCCAGCCGGGTCAGGTTGACCATCTCGATGATGACCGAGACCCCGCGGCCCTCCTCGCCGACCAGCCACGCGGTGGCCCCGTCGTACTCCACTTCGCTGGAGGCGTTGGCATGGTTGCCCAGCTTGTCCTTGAGACGCTGCAGGAACATCCGGTTGCGGGTGCCGTCGGGCAGGATGCGGGGCAGGAAGAAGCAGCTCAACCCGTTGGGAGCCTGCGCAAGCACCAGGAATACATCGCTCATCGGCGCCGAGGTGAACCACTTGTGCCCGGTCAGCCGATAGCTGCCGTCGGCGTTGGGCACGGCCTCGGTGGTGCCGGCGCGCACATCGGAGCCGCCCTGCTTCTCGGTCATCGACATCCCGGCGGTGATGCCGGGTTTCGTGGTGGGCAACGCGAGGTTCGGGTCGTAGCTGCGGCTGGTCAGCAGCGGCTCGTAGACCGCGGCCAGCTCCGGGTTGTGGCGCAGCGCCGGCACCACGGCGTAGGTCATCGAGATCGGGCAGATGTGGCCGGGTTCGGGGGTCCACACCGAGGTCTTGGCGGCGCGCACCACGTGCGAACCGGGACGCTCGTCGGCCCACGGGGCGGCGTGCAGTCCGTGCCCGACCGCAACGGTCATCAGTTCGTGGTAGGCGGGGTCGTACTCGACCTCGTCGATCCGGTGGCCGACCCGGTCGTGGGTGTGCAGGACCGGACGGTTGCGGTCGGCCAGCTCGCCCCAGCGCTGGGCCTGCGCGGTCCCGGACAGTGCGCCCAGCTCGAAGATCTCGTCGGCGCCCCACTGCCCGCCCTCGCGGATCAGCGCCTCGGCCAGCACCGGGGAGGTGGCCGGGTTGTAGTTCTCCAGCGCGGGAACCTGGTTGATGACGACGTGGGTGCCCGTGGACGCGAGAGGCGTATCGGTAACAGACATTCCACCAGTGTTACACTTTTTCTGCGGTCGAACAAGGTTCTGTAATAGCTATAGAATCCCTGGCTCATGGACCACGGCACGCCACCCCCTGCGGGACAGTTCCCGACCGGTCGGGCCGGCCTGCCGGTCAAGGACATCGGCCGGCTGCTACTGCGCTGCGCCGACCGGCCGGGCCTGGTCGCCGCGGTCAGCCGGTTCCTCGCCGCCGCCGGAGCCAACATCGTCTCGCTGGATCAGCACTCCACCGAACAGAGCGGTGGAACCTTCATGCAACGCACCATCTTTCACCTGCCCGGCCTACCCGCTGCCCGCGACGAACTGGAGCGCTCGTTCGCCGCCGAGGTGGCCGCGCGGTTCGAGATGGATTTCCGGCTGACCGAGGCGGCCAAGCCGAAACGGGTCGCGATCATGGCCTCCCGCGAGGACCACTGCCTGCTCGATCTGTTGTGGCGCAACCGCCGCGGCGAGCTGGACATGTCGGTGGTGCTGGTCATCTCCAACCACCCCGACCTCGCCGACGACGTGCGCCCGTTCGGGGTGCCCTTCATCCACGTCCCGGCCCACCGCGACATCCGCGACGAGGCCGAACAGCGCCAGCTCGACCTGCTGCGCGGCAACGTCGACCTGGTGGTGCTGGCCCGCTACATGCAGATCCTCACCCCCCGGTTCGTCGACGAGGTGGGCTGCCCGCTGATCAACATCCACCACTCGTTCCTGCCGGCGTTCATCGGCGCCGCACCCTATCGCCGGGCCAAGGAGCGCGGCGTGAAACTCGTCGGCGCGACCGCCCACTACGTCACCGAGGACCTCGACGAGGGCCCGATCATCGAGCAGGACGTGGTGCGGGTCGACCACCGGCACAGCGTCACCGACCTGACCCGCCTCGGCGCCGACGTCGAGCGCGCGGTGCTGTCCCGGGCGGTGCTGTGGCACTGCGAGGACCGGGTCATCCGGTTCGGCAACCAGACCATCGTGTTCTGAGCGACAGTTCGCATACTTGTCCCATGAAGCCCAACACCGCGGTCGACGCCGGCGACATCACTCTCCAGGCTGAGCCCGTCCCCGACGGGCAGCGGGTCGAGGGCGCACCGGCCACGGGGGCCACCACACTGACCGAGTTCGGCGGGCTCGAGGTCGGGGTGTGGGAGATGACGCCCGGAACGATGCGCAAGGTCTACCTCACCGCCACGTAGTCGCGGCGCCCGGCTGCGTCAGCCGACGTGCTCGCGCAGGAACGCGATGTCGTCCTTGCGCCCCTCGTCGGAGGTCTCGCAGATCACCGGGGCGTCGGCGGCCTGCACGACCGCGGCCAGCAGCTGCGGGTCGATCTGGCCGGCCCCGAAGTTGGCGTGCCGGTCAGCACCCGAGCCCGCGGCATCCCGGGAATCGTTGCAGTGCACCAGATCGATGCGGCCGGTGATCGCCTTGATCCGGTCGACGGCGTCGATCAGGGCCTCCCCGGCCGCCCACGCGTGGCAGGTGTCCAGGCAGAACCCGATGCCCTTGTCGCCGATGTGGTCCCACAGCCTGGCGATGGTGTCGAAGTGGCGTGCCATCGCATGGTCCCCGCCCGCGGTGTTCTCCAGGTAGACGGGGACGTCGGTGTCCAGCGCAGCGAGCGCCTTCACCCAGCGCTCGAACCCGGCATCCATGTCGTTGTCGTCGGCGTGGCCGCCGTGCACGATGACCGCGGTCGCGTTGATCGCCGAGGCCGCGTCGCAGGTGTCCTGCAGGATCTTGCGGGACGGAATGCGGACCCGGTTGTTGGCCGAGGCGACGTTGATCAGGTACGGCGCGTGCACGTAGATCGGTATCGCAGCGGCCTTGAGCACCTCGGCGTCCTCCCGGGGCGGGGGCTTCTTCCAGCTCTGCGGGTTGCCGAGGAAGAACTGCACCACGTCGGCGCCGTCGGCCTGGGCCGCCGCCAGCGGGTCGTCACCGTGAACATGGGATCCGATCAGCACGGCGTCGAGTCTAGGTGCCGGTCCCGACACCGCGGCGCCGCGGGCAGAATGCCTAGCCATGGATCGCGAAACCTATGAGAAGGGCCGCCAGATTCGCACCGCGGTGCTCGGCGAAGCCTATGTCGCCCGCGCGGAGGCCACCGCCGACGAGTTCAGCGCGCCGTTTCAGGAACTGCTGACCGAGTACTGCTGGGGCGCGGTGTGGGGCCGCGACGGCCTGCCGCTCAAAACCCGCAGCATGCTCAACATCGCGATGATCTCGGTGCTCAACCGGCCCAACGAGTTGCGCACCCACATCCGCGGGGCGCTCACCAACGGCGTCACCCGCGACGAGATCCGCGAGGTGCTGATCCAGGTCGCGGTGTACGCCGGGGCGCCGGCCGGGGTCGACGGGTTCCGGGCCGCGCGCGAGGTGTTCGCCGAGCTCGACGCCGACGAGCCCCGGTGAACGGCATGGACCTCGGGTTCATCGGGCTGGGCAACATGGGCGCACCGATGGTGCGCCGGCTCCTCGAGGCCGGCCACCGCGTCGCGGTGTACGACCCGCGAGCCGAGGCGGTCGACGAGGCGGTGCGGTCGGGCGCACAGCGGGCCGAGTCGGTCCGCGCGATCGGCGACCGCGCCGAGACGGTGCTGGCCAGCCTGCCGACACCGCAGGTGTCGCGCGAGGTGGTGGCCGAACTCGCCGGCGGCCGGCGGGTCCGGCGCTTCGTCGACCTGTCGACGGTCGGCGCCGAAACCGCCCAGGACAACCACCGGGTACTGGCCGGCCACGGCATCGCCGCCTTCGACAGCCCGGTCAGCGGCGGCGTCGCCGGCGCCGAGCAGGGCACGCTGGCGTTGATGGTCGCCGGTCCCGCCGACGAGTACGACGTGATCGGACCGGTCCTGGCGAGTCTGGGCAGACCCATCGTGGTCAGCGATCAGCCGGGCGCCGGCCAGACCATGAAGCTGGTCAACAACTTCATGGCCGCGACCGCCCTGGCGGCCACCGCCGAGGCGGTCGTGATGGGAGTGAAGGCCGGGCTCGACGCCCGGGTCATCGTCGACGTCCTCAACGCCGGCTCGGGCGGCACCCACGCCAGCCGCGACAAGTTCCCCCGCGCGGTACTGCCCCGCACCTTCGACTACGGGTTCGCCACCGGGCTGATGGTCAAGGATGTCCGGCTGTACCTGCAGGAGGCGCAGGCGGTGGGCACCCTGACACCGATCGCCTCGGCGGTGGCCGCGCAGTGGGACGAGGTGCTGTCCCGCCAGGGTGCCGACGCCGACTTCACCGAGGTGGTCAAACCCTACGAGGAGGCCGCCGGGGTGGTCGTCGGCGGCGACTGACCCGCTGGGCACGAAAAAGCCCCCGCCTCGATGAGCGGGGGCCTTCTCGTCGACTCGACCTACCGGTAGTCCGAGTAGCCGTAGTCGTCCAGCGGCACCGCGGCGCCGGTGGCCTGGCCGAAGTCCGGGCTGTAGTACTGATCCTCGTAGGACGGGATCGTGTACGCGGCGGCCCGGGCCTCCTCGGTCGGCTGCACCTGGATGTTGCGGTAGCGGTTGATGCCGGTACCGGCCGGGATCAGCTTGCCGATGATCACGTTCTCCTTCAGACCCATCAGCTTGTCGCTGCGGCAGTTGATCGCCGCATCGGTCAGCACGCGAGTGGTCTCCTGGAACGACGCCGCCGACAGCCACGAATCGGTGGCCAGCGACGCCTTGGTGATACCCATCAGCACCGGGCGGCCGGCGGCGGGCTCGCCACCTTCGGTCACCACCCGACGGTTCTCGGACTCGAACTCGCTGCGCTCGGTCAGCGAACCGGGCAGGAACTCCGTCGAACCCGAATCGATGATCGTGACACGACGCAGCATCTGCCGGACGATGACCTCGATGTGCTTGTCGTGGATCGACACACCCTGGGCCCGGTAGACCTCCTGGACCTCCCTGACGAGGTGGATCTGCACCTCGCGGGGGCCCTGGACCCGCAGCACCTCGTGCGGGTCGGCCGAGCCCTCCAACAGCTGCTGGCCCACCTCGACATGGTCGCCGTCGGTCAGCAGACGCTCGGAGCCGTCCTCGTGCTTGAACACCTTCAGGCGCTGACGACGGGAGAGCTTGTCGTAGACGACCTCCTCGCCCCCGTCATCGGGAACGACGGTGATCTTGTAGAACTTGTCGCTCTCCTCCAGCTGCACCCGGCCGGTGACGTCGGCGATCGGGGCACGGTTACGCGGAACGCGGGCCTCGAACAGCTCCTGCACACGGGGCAGACCACCGACGATGTCGGCGCCACCGGTGACACCACCCTGGTGGAAGGTACGCATCGTCAGCTGC
Organism: Mycobacterium sp. ABE4_509; assembly: GCF_056160785.1. Lineage (NCBI taxonomy): Bacteria > Bacillati > Actinomycetota > Actinomycetes > Mycobacteriales > Mycobacteriaceae > Mycobacterium > Mycobacterium sp. ABE4_509. The sequence continues at coordinate 9,989 of NZ_JBSWXU010000105.1, forward strand.
GTGCCGGGCTCGCCGATGGACTGCGCGGCCACGATGCCGACCGCCTCACCGATGTCGACCAGCTTGCCGGTCGCCATCGAACGGCCGTAGCACTTCGCGCACACACCGGTGCCGGTCGTGCAAGTCAGCACGGAGCGGACCTTCACCTCGGTGATACCGGCGGCCAGCAAGGCTTCGATGGCCGGGTCGCCCAGGTCGTGACCGCGCTCGACGACCACGTTGCCCTCGGCATCGACCGCGTCGGTGGCCAGCGTGCGGGCGTAGGCCGACGTCTCGATGTGCTGATCGCGCACCAGCGTGCCGTCCTCGGCGCGATCGGCCAGCGTGACGTTGATCCCGCGCTCGGTCCCGCAGTCGGTCTCGCGGACGATGACGTCCTGCGACACGTCGACCAGACGCCGGGTCAGGTAACCCGAGTCCGCTGTGCGGAGCGCCGTATCTGCTAGGCCCTTTCTCGCGCCGTGGGTGTTGATGAAGTACTCCAGCACCGTCAGGCCCTCACGGAACGAGGACTTGATCGGACGCGGGATGAACTCACCCTTCGGGTTGGTCACCAGGCCCTTCATGCCGGCCAGGGTCCGCGTCTGGGTGAAGTTACCGGTGGCGCCCGAATCCACGATCGTGATGATCGGGTTGTCCTTCGGATAGTGGGCGCGCAGTGCCTCACCGACCTCTTCGGTGGCGTCCTGCCAGATCTTGACCAGGGACTCGTTGCGCTCGTCGTGGTTGAGCGCACCGCGCTGGTACTTCTTCTCGATGCCGTCGGCCTCGGTCTCGTACCGGTCGAGGATCTCCTGCTTCTGCGGCGGCACCAGCACATCGGCCATCGAGACCGTCACACCGGAGCGCGTCGCCCAGAAGAAACCGGCGTCCTTGAGCTTGTCGACGGTCTGCGCGACCACGATCATCGGGTAGCGCTCGGCCAGATCGTTGATGATGCGGGCCTGCACCTTCTTGTGCATCTGCTCGTTGACGAACGGATAGCCCTTGGGCATCAGCTCGTTGAACAGCACCCGGCCCAGCGTCGTGTCGGCCGTCCAGGCATCGCCGTAGTTCCAGCCGTCGGGGAACTGCTCGGCCTCGACCTCGGCGGGCGGACGCAGCTCGGTCAGCCGCACCCGGATGTTGGCCCGCACGCTCAGCGCGCCGCGGTCCATCGCCATGATGGCCTCGGCCGGCGAGCTGTACACCCCGGTCTCCGCCTGGTCATTGGCGGCCGGCTGGAACTCACCCTTCTCACCCTCGATCTCGGTGGTCAGGTAGTACAGCCCGGTCACCATGTCCAGGCGCGGCATGGCCAGCGGCCGGCCCGACGCGGGAGACAGAATGTTGTTCGACGACAGCATCAGGATGCGCGCCTCGGCCTGCGCCTCCGCGCTCAGCGGCAGGTGCACGGCCATCTGGTCACCGTCGAAGTCGGCGTTGAACGCCTCACAGACCAGCGGGTGCAGCTGGATGGCCTTGCCCTCCACCAGCTGTGGCTCGAAGGCCTGGATACCGAGACGGTGCAGCGTGGGCGCACGGTTGAGCAGCACCGGGTGCTCGGCGATGACCTCTTCGAGGACATCCCACACCTGCGGGCGCTGACGCTCCACCATCCGCTTGGCGCTCTTGATGTTCTGCGCGTGGTTCAGGTCGACCAGACGCTTCATCACGAACGGCTTGAACAGCTCCAGCGCCATCAGCTTGGGCAGGCCGCACTGGTGCAGCTTGAGCTGCGGGCCGACCACGATGACCGAACGGCCCGAGTAGTCGACGCGCTTGCCGAGCAGGTTCTGGCGGAACCGGCCCTGCTTGCCCTTGAGCAGATCCGACAGCGACTTGAGGGGACGGTTGCCCGGTCCGGTGACGGGCCTGCCGCGGCGGCCGTTGTCGAACAGCGCGTCCACCGACTCCTGCAGCATGCGCTTCTCGTTGTTGACGATGATCTCGGGGGCGCCGAGGTCGATCAGTCGCTTGAGCCGGTTGTTGCGGTTGATCACGCGGCGGTACAGGTCGTTGAGATCCGAGGTGGCGAAGCGACCACCGTCGAGCTGCACCATCGGGCGCAGCTCCGGCGGGATCACCGGGACCGCGTCGAGCACCATGCCCATCGGCGAGTTGCTGTTGGTCTGGAAGGCCGCGACGACCTTGAGCCGCTTGAGCGCACGCAGCTTCTTCTGGCCCTTGCCGCTGCGGATGACCTCGCGCAGGTTCTCGGCTTCGGCCTCGATGTCGAAGTTCTCGATGAGCTTCTTGATCGACTCGGCGCCCATGGCGCCCTCGAAGTACTCGCCGTAGCGGTCCTGCAGCTCGCGGTAGAGCAACTCGTCGACGATCAGCTGCTTGGGGGCCAGCTTGGTGAAGGTGGTCCAGATCTCCTCGAGCCGGTCCAGCTCACGCTGGGCCCGGTCGCGCAGCTGACGCATCTCGCGCTCGCCGCCGTCGCGCACCTTGCGCTTGACGTCGGACTTCGCGCCCTCGTCCTCGAGCTCCTTCATGTCAGCCTCGAGCTTCTGGGCACGGGCTTCGAGGTCGGCGTCACGCTGATCCTCGACGGCCTTACGCTCGACGACCATCTCGGCCTCGAGGGTGGACAGCTCGTTGTGCCGCATCTCGTCATCGACCGCGGTGATCACGTACGCCGCGAAATAGATGATCTTCTCGAGGTCCTTGGGCGCCAGGTCCAGCAGGTAGCCCAGGCGCGACGGAACGCCCTTGAAGTACCAGATGTGGGTGACCGGGGCGGCCAGTTCGATGTGGCCCATCCGCTCACGACGCACCTTGGCGCGAGTCACCTCGACGCCGCAGCGCTCACAGATGATGCCCTTGAACCGGACGCGCTTGTACTTACCGCAGTAGCACTCCCAGTCGCGAGTCGGTCCGAAGATCTTCTCGCAGAACAGGCCGTCCTTCTCCGGCTTGAGCGTGCGGTAGTTGATCGTCTCCGGCTTCTTGACCTCGCCGAAGGACCAGTTACGGATGTCGTCCGCGGTGGCCAGGCCGATGCGGAGTTCATCGAAGAAGTTGACGTCTAACACGTAACTCCCTTTCCCCTTTCGGGTGTTGAAAACTAATAACTACTGGCGAAATCGGACGAGATCCGCTAAGCCAAATCTTCTACGGACGCGGACTCGTTGCGCGACAGGTTGATGCCGAGGTTGGCGGCGGCGCGCTCCAGGTCCTCGTCGTCGCCGTCGCGCATCTCGATCGCGGCCCCGTCGCTGGAGAGCACCTCGACGTTCAGGCACAGCGACTGCAGCTCCTTGAGCAGCACCTTGAACGACTCCGGGATGCCCGGCTCGGGGATGTTCTCGCCCTTGACGATCGCCTCGTACACCTTGACCCGGCCGACGGTGTCGTCGGACTTGATGGTCAACAGTTCCTGCAGCGTGTAGGCAGCGCCGTAGGCCTGCATGGCCCAGCACTCCATCTCACCGAAGCGCTGACCGCCGAACTGCGCCTTACCGCCCAACGGCTGCTGGGTGATCATCGAGTACGGTCCGGTCGAGCGGGCGTGGATCTTGTCGTCCACCAGGTGGTGCAGCTTCAGGATGTACATGTAGCCGACCGTCACCGGGTACGGGAACGGTTCGCCACTGCGGCCGTCGAACAGCACCGCCTTGCCGTCGGCATTGACCATCGTCTCGCCGTCGCGGTTGGGCAGCGTCGAGCCGAGCAGCCCCTGCAGCTCCGCCTCGCGGGCACCGTCGAACACCGGGGTGGCGACGATGCTGTCGGACGGAGCCGACAGCAGATCCTCGGGCAGCTTGGTCGCCCAGTCCGGAACCTCAGCCGTTCCATCGGCCACCTGGATGTTCCAGCCGGCCTTGGCGACCCACCCGAGGTGGGTTTCCAGGATCTGGCCGATGTTCATACGACGCGGCACACCGTGGGTGTTCAGGATGATGTCCACCGGGGTGCCGTCGGGCAGGAACGGCATGTCCTCGACCGGCAGGATCTTGCCGATGACGCCCTTGTTGCCGTGGCGTCCGGCCAGCTTGTCGCCGTCGGAGATCTTGCGCTTCTGCGCGACGTAGACGCGCACCAGCTCGTTGACGCCGGCGGGCAGCTCGTCGTCGTCCTCGCGGGAGAACACCCGGATTCCGATGACCTTGCCGGACTCACCGTGCGGCACCTTCAGCGACGTGTCGCGAACCTCGCGGGCCTTCTCGCCGAAGATCGCCCGCAGCAGCCGCTCCTCCGGGGTCAGCTCGGTCTCACCCTTCGGGGTGACCTTGCCGACCAGGATGTCGCCGTCGCGGACCTCGGCGCCGATGCGGACGATGCCGCGCTCGTCGAGGTCGGCGAGCACCTCATCGGAGACGTTCGGGATGTCCCGGGTGATCTCCTCGGCGCCCAGCTTGGTGTCGCGGGCATCGATCTCGTGCTCCTCGATGTGGATCGAGGTCAGCACGTCCTCTTCGACCAGACGGTTGGAGAGGATGATCGCGTCCTCGTAGTTGTGGCCCTCCCACGGCATGATCGCCACGAGCAGGTTCTTGCCCAGGGCCATCTCACCGTTCTCGGTGCACGGCCCGTCGGCGATGACCTGACCGGCCTCCACCCGCTCACCGGCGTCCACGATCGGACGCTGGTTGGCGCAGGTGCCGTGGTTGGAGCGGGCGAACTTGCGCATCCGGTAGGTGTGCCGGCTGCCGTCGTCGGCCATCACGGTGACGTAGTCCGCGGAGACCTCCTCGATGACGCCCGCCTTGTCGGCGACGATGACGTCACCGGCGTCGATCGCGGCGCGCAACTCCATGCCGGTGCCGACCAGCGGGGCTTCGCTGCGCACCAGCGGCACCGCCTGACGCTGCATGTTCGCGCCCATCAGGGCACGGTTGGCGTCGTCGTGCTCAAGGAACGGGATCATGGCCGTGGCCACCGACACCATCTGGCGCGGGGAGACGTCCATGTAGTCGACCTCGGCCGAGCTGACGTACTCGACCTCGCCGCCCTTACGCCGGACCAGCACGCGATCCTCGGTGAACCGCTGCGTCTCCAGATCCAGCGGCGAGTTGGCCTGCGCCACGACGTGGCGGTCCTCCTCGTCGGCGGTCAGGTAGCGGATCTCGTCCGTAACAACTCCGTCGACGACCTTGCGGTAGGGCGTCTCGATGAAGCCGAACGGGTTGACCCGCGCGTACACCGACAGCGAACCGATCAGGCCGATGTTCGGGCCCTCCGGGGTCTCGATCGGGCACATCCGGCCGTAGTGGCTGGGGTGCACGTCGCGAACCTCGAGGCCGGCACGCTCACGGGACAGACCACCGGGGCCCAGCGCCGACAGCCGGCGCTTGTGGGTCAGCCCCGACAGCGGGTTGTTCTGGTCCATGAACTGCGAGAGCTGGCTGGTCCCGAAGAACTCCTTGATCGCCGCCACGACGGGACGGATGTTGATCAGGGTCTGCGGGGTGATCGCCTCGACGTCCTGGGTGGTCATCCGCTCACGGACGACGCGCTCCATCCGGGACAGACCGACCCGGATCTGGTTCTGGATCAGCTCGCCCACGGTGCGCAGGCGCCGGTTGCCGAAGTGGTCGATGTCATCCACTTCAACAGGGACCTCGACTCCTCCAGGAACAGTCATCACCGTGTCCCCGGCGTGCAGCCGCACCAGGTACTCGATGGTGGCGACGATGTCCTCTTCGGTCAGCGTCGAGCTGGTGATCGGCTCGCCGGTGTGCAACCCCAGCTTCTTGTTGACCTTGTAGCGGCCCACCCGGGCCAGGTCGTAGCGCTTCTCCTTGAAGAACAGGTTCTCCAGCAGCGTCTGGGCGGACTCCTTGGTCGGCGGCTCGCCCGGACGCAGCTTGCGGTAAATGTCCAGCAGCGCCTCGTCGGTGCCGGCGGTGTTGTCCTTCTCCAGCGTGCTCATCATGATCTCGGAGAAGCCGAAGCGCTCGGTGATCTGCTCGCTGGTCCAGCCGAGGGCCTTGAGCAGCACGGTGACCGGCTGGCGGCGCTTGCGGTCGATGCGCACGCCGACGGTGTCGCGCTTGTCGACGTCGAACTCGAGCCAGGCACCGCGGCCCGGGATCACCTTGACGCTGTGCAGCAGCTTCTCGGTGGACTTGTCGATGCTCTCGTCGAAGTAGACACCCGGCGAACGGACGAGCTGCGAGACGACGACGCGCTCGGTGCCGTTGATGATGAAGGTGCCCTTCTCGGTCATCATCGGGAAGTCCCCCATGAAGACGGTCTGGCTCTTGATCTCACCGGTGTTGTTGTTGATGAACTCGGCCGTGACGAACAGCGGGGCTGCGTACGTCATGTCCTTGTCTTTGCACTCGTCGACCGGCGCCTTGACCTCGTCGAAGCGCGGATCGGAGAACGACAGCGACATCGAGCCGGAGAAGTCCTCGATCGGCGACAGCTCCTCGAGCACCTCCTGCAGACCGCCCTTGGGATCCACATCGCCGCGGTCGACCGCGCGCTGGAACCAGTCGTCGGCGCCGACGAGCCACTCGAAGGACTCGGTCTGCACGTCGAGAAGCCCGGGAACCTTGAGCGGTTCACGCAGCTTGGCGAAAGAAATTCGGTTGGGTGCTCCGGGAACGGAGTAATCGGTAGCTACTTCTGAACTGATCTGGCGGGACCCTGCCAAGATGCATCCTTCCAGCACCTCATGCGACTATTGGGGGGCCGGGGATGCCGGTTCCGTTGGTCGCGATATCTGCGTCGGTTCGGCTGGCCCGTCAAGCCCGGGCCCCCGCCGCAGGGCACGCAACCAGGTCACTGAGCGCGATATTTTGCTCAGTCGTGGTTCACGTGGTCGGCGCGGTTCGGAGGGTGGGCAGGATGCAGCCAGCGCAACGTCCAACCATACCGTAGGACGGCGTATTCCTCAACAAGCCCGCGCGAGGGGGATCCGGCGCTGGCTGGCCATCTCAACCCGTGCAAACATGCTGGCCAATAGATTGGCCCGGTTTCGCCCGTCCGTCAAGAGATAGAGGCGTGTCCGGCCCAGAAAATGGGGACTTTTCCGCCCCGCGGTCGGCGCAGGCGGCCGGGTCGACGCCGGAGCGGGCTTCCCATAGAACGCCGACGGGCGCCGCGTTGTTCACGCGGCGCCCGTAGGACGGAGAAATTCAGGCTGTCAGCGCTCCCCGGAGACCGGGATGGCTCCGGTCGGGGTGTCGTCGGCGGCCTGCTGTTGCGCCGAATCGTCGGCGAACTGATGCACCGGGTACTTGTGGGTGCCCTCGAGATCGTCGCGGATGGCCTCCTGCGCCGCCGGCGGCAGCGTGTGCATGATCTCGCGCACGCGCGCCTGCCGGCGCCCCACCGCCTGGCGTTCGGGCATGCCCGGGGTCGCGGTGACCTGAGGCGGCACGCCCTCGATCTCCTCCACGCCGCCGTCGTGATGGCCGGCCTCGAGCAGGGCCTGCTCCTCGGCCATCGTCGACTCGTCCTTCTCCTCGGACATGCCGATCGGGCCGATACGACGGCCGTTGAGGAACTGCTTGACGACCGGTTCGTCGCTGGTCAGCAGCACCTCACGCGGACCGAACATCACCAGCTTCTTGCGGAACAGCATGCCCATGTTGTCGGGCACCGTCCGGGCGATGTTGATGTTGTGCGTCACGATCAGGATCGTGCAGTCGATCTGCGCGTTGATGTCGATCAGCAGCTGAGACAGGTAGGCCGTACGCACCGGGTCCAGACCGGAGTCGGGCTCGTCGCAGAGGATGATCTGCGGGTCGAGCACCAGTGAGCGGGCCAGGCCGGCGCGCTTGCGCATACCGCCGGAGATCTCGCCGGGGAACTTGTTCTCGTCACCGGCCAGACCGACCAGGTCCAGCTTCTCCATCACGATCTGACGGATCTCGCTTTCCTTCTTCTTGGTGTGCTCACGCAAGGGGAAAGCGGTGTTGTCGTAGAGGCTCATCGAGCCGAACAGCGCACCGTCCTGGAACATCACCCCGAACAGGGTGCGGATCTCGTAGAGCTCCTTGGCGGAGCACTCGATGATGTTGGTGCCGTCGACGATGATCTTGCCGCGCTCCGGCCGCAGCAGGCCGATCAGCGACTTCAGGAACACCGACTTACCGGTACCGGACGGCCCCAGCAGCACGCTGACCTCACCTGCGGGCAGATCGAAGGTGACGTCCTCCCAGATCCGCTGGGCGCCGAAGGACTTCGTCAGGCCTTCGATCTGAATGCCAATGCCCACGCAGAATCCTCTCGCCAGTACCCGAAACACGGCCACACGCTGGCCGCCTGTGGCTTGAGTCACTGTAACCTACCTGCTCTCGCAACAACACTTGGTCCGCCAACACCGTTACGGCACAGACGACTGCGGGGCCGGTCTGTTGCCAGACCGGCCCCACAGTTGGTGCCTACGGGCCGCGCCGAGTCGAGTCGGCGACAGGCCGAGAGCTCCCGGTTGTCCTACTTGACGGTGACCGACGCGCCGGCGGCCTCGAGCTTGGCCTTGGCGTCGTCGGCGGCCTCCTTGGCGACCTTCTCGAGCAGCGGCTTGGGCGCGCCGTCGACCAGGTCCTTGGCCTCCTTGAGGCCCAGGCCGGAAACGATCTCGCGGACGACCTTGATGACGCCGATCTTCTTGTCGCCGGCACCCTCGAGGATGACGTCGAACTCGGTCTGCTCCTCGGCGGCCTCGGCGGCACCGCCACCGGCGGCGGCACCCGGGGCAGCGGCGACGGCGACCGGAGCCGCGGCGGTGACCTCGAAGGTCTCCTCGAACTTCTTGACGAACTCGGACAGCTCGAGCAGGGTCAGCTCCTTGAACGCGTCGAGCAGCTCGTCACTGGACAGCTTGGCCATGATTGGTCCTTCCTGATTTTCTTACGTGGCTAGTGGTGATCGGTTGGGTGGCGAAACGCCTATGCGGCTTCCTCGCCGGCCTTCTTTTCCTGCAGTGCCGCGGCCAGACGCGCAACCTGCGACGCCGGAGCGTTGAACAGACCGGCGGCCTTGGCCAGATTGCCCTTCATCGCCCCGGCCAGCTTGGCCAGCAGCACCTCGCGGGACTCGAGATCGGCGATCGCCTCGACCTCGGCGACGGTCAGCGGGCGGCCGTCCATATAGCCGCCCTTGATGACCAGCGCCTTGTTGTCCTTGGCGAAGGTCTTGATCGCCTTGGCGGCGTCGACGGCCTCGCCCTTGACGAACGCGATCGCCGTGGGACCGACGAACAGTTCGTCGAGCCCTTCGATGCCCGCCTCCGCCGCAGCACGCTTGACCAGCGTGTTCTTGGCGACGCGGTAGCTTGCGGAATCGCCGAGGGATCGGCGCAGCTCGGCCAGACTGGAGACCGAGAGGCCGCGGTACTCGGTGACGAGCGTGGCCGTCGACGAGTTGAACCGCTCGACGATGTCGGCAATCGCTGCGGCCTTGTCATCCGTGGCCATGGTTGCCTCCTCGTGGTTGGTATCAGCTGATCCGCTTCGGACACGCCGGCAGCTGCGCTCGAAACCCCGGGAAACGACGAACGCCCCGACGCAGACAGGTCGGGGCGCGCACACGTACTAGCCTCGTCCTCCTGCGTGGGTCGCCGGGCTGGCCCGGACCTTCGACCGATAGGGCTACTCGACTTCGTCAAGTGCTCATCGGTGACCGACGGTCTTCGGTGGAACCCGGAAAGGATAGCGCGCCACGCACCGATCAGCCAAAACGGCGGCGGTCGGCCGCCTCGGACCTCGCTCAGCGCGCCCGGTGCGCCAGGGCTGCCGCGCCCACCAGCCCGGCGTCGCCGCCGAGTTCGGCGGGCACCACCCGCAGGCCGCGGATGAAGTCGAGGCCGGCATAACCGGCCAGCGCGTCCCGCAACGGCGCGAACAGCACCTCGCCCGACTTCGCGACCCCACCGCCCACCACGACGAGGTCCAGGTCGCAGA
>NZ_JBSWXU010000106.1:0-19826 GCF_056160785.1 Mycobacterium sp. ABE4_509
CCGTCGAGGAGCCCGCCCCGGTGGAGAGCGACGCCGCCGCCGCGGTGCGCACCGCGGTGCGCACCGACCGGGCGCTGGCCATCGAGTACTACTCCGCCTCCCACGACACACTGTCGAGCCGGGAGGTCGATCCGATCCGCGTCGTACTCGTCGGCGACCACAGCTACCTCGAAGCCTGGTGCCGCTCGGCCGAAGGGGTGCGGCTGTTCCGTTTCGACCGGATCGTCGACGCCCGGGTGCTCGACGAGCCGACCGCGCCGCCCCCGCCGGCGGTCCAGGCCGGCCCCGACACCTCGCTGTTCGACCCGGACACCGCCGACCCGTCGCTGCCGACCGCGACGCTGCGGGTCGCCCGGTCGGCGTCGTGGATGTTCGACTACTACCCGCTCCGGGTGCTGCGCGAGTACCCCGACGGCTCCTGTGAGGCCGCCATGACCTACGCCTCGGACCACTGGATGGCGCGGTTCGTCCTGGGGTTCGGGTCGGCGGTGCGGGTGCTCGACCCGCCGCAGCTGGCCGAGCGGGTGCGTGAGGCGGCCGCTGCAGCTCTCGACGCCTATCGGGTCGGCGGGGAACCGTCGAACGAGTAGACTCGGCTCAGACGTCTGGAGGTAACCAAATTGGGTGGTTTGCAACCCTGGCACTGGGTCATCGTCATCGCCGTGTTCGTGTTGCTGTTCGGTGCCAAGAAGCTCCCGGACGCGGCACGTTCGCTGGGTAAGTCGATGCGCATCTTCAAGTCCGAGATCAAGGAGATGCAGTCCGACTCCAATTCGGGCAAGTCGGACCAGCCGACGCAGATCACGTCTGAGCGGGTCGCCGACCCCGGCGATGTCTCGGGCAGTGCCGCCACGCAGCCGGCCGAGCCGTCGTCAGACAATCGCTCGGCTTGACGGGTCGACCCTCACCCCGCGGTCTCGGTGTCCGCGGGGTGAGTTTGCGCCTTCCCCCGCAGCGCTAGGCAGCCGTGCAGATACCTGGACTCTTCAAGAAATTCGACCCGCGCCGGCGCCGTTCGCGGGTCAACCCCGACGGCACGATGTCGTTGGTCGAGCATCTCACCGAACTCCGCGGCCGATTGCTGATCTCGGTGCTGGCCGTCCTCGTGACGACGATTCTGGGTTTCCTCTGGTACACCCACGGGGTCTTCGGTCTGCCGAGCCTCGGTGACTGGCTGCGCGGCCCGTACTGCGAGCTGCCGGCCTCGTCCCGCGCGTCCATCACCGACGACGGCTCCTGCCGGCTGTTGGCCACCTCGCCGTTCGACCAGTTCATGCTCCGGTTGAAGGTCGGTCTGACCGCCGGAATCGTGATGGCCTGCCCGGTGTGGCTGTACCAGCTGTGGGCGTTCATCACCCCGGGGTTGTACGCCAAGGAGCGGCGCTTCGCGGTCGCGTTCGTCACGATCGGTGCGGGGCTGTTCATCGCCGGCGCGGTGCTGGCCTACGCGGTGCTGGCCACCGCGCTCGGCTTCCTGCTGACCATCGGCAGCGACGTCCAGGTGACCGCTCTGTCCGGTGACCAGTACTTCGGATTCCTGATCAATCTGCTGCTGGTGTTCGGTTTCAGTTTCGAGTTCCCGCTGCTGATCATCATGCTCAACCTGGTCGGCGTGCTCACCTACGAGCGGTTGAAGGCCTGGCGCCGCGGCCTGATCATGGGCCTGTTCGTCTTCGCCGCCTTCTTCACCCCCGGCTCGGACCCGTTCTCGATGCTGGCCCTGGCCCTGGCGCTGACGCTGCTGCTGGAGGTGGCGATCCAGGCGGCCCGGTTCAGCGACAGACGCAAGGCCCGCCGCGCGGCCATGGAGTCGGTCCCCGACGACGAGGCCGCGCCGATCGGTACGGCCGAGACGATCGAGAAGCCGTCGGCGGTGCCCGGGGCGTCGCGACTCGGGGTCGATGACTTCGATGATCAAGCCACCTGACCCCCCGGTGCTCGGTGACATCACCGATTTCACCTCGCAGTTGCCGTTCGCGCTGGACCCCTTCCAGCGCCGCGCCTGCGAGGCGCTGGCCAACGGCCACGGCGTGCTGGTGTGCGCACCCACCGGTGCGGGCAAGACGGTCGTCGGTGAGTTCGCGGTGCATCTGGCGCTGGCCGCGGGCCGCAAGTGTTTCTACACCACCCCGATCAAGGCGCTGAGCAACCAGAAGCACAACGACCTGGTCCGCCGCTACGGCGCGCAGCGGATCGGCCTGCTCACCGGCGACCAGGCCATCAACGGCGACGCTGACATCGTGGTGATGACCACCGAAGTGCTGCGCAACATGCTCTACGCCGATTCGCCTGCCCTGCAAGGCCTTTCCCATGTTGTGATGGACGAGGTGCACTTCCTGGCCGACCGGATGCGCGGGGCGGTGTGGGAGGAGGTGATCCTGCACCTGCCCGAGGACGTGCGGCTGGTGAGCCTGTCGGCGACGGTGAGCAACGCCGAGGAGTTCGGCGGCTGGATCCAGACCGTGCGCGGCGACACCACGGTCGTCGTCGACGAGCACCGTCCGGTGCCGTTGTGGCAGCACGTGATGGTCGGGCGGCGGCTGCTGGACCTGTTCGACAACCGGGCCGGCGGGCCCGGCTCGGGCCGCAGCGGAGGGGACCTGCTGGTCGATCCCGAATTGCTGCGCCACATCGCCCACCGTCGCGAGGCCGACCGGCTGGCCGACTGGCAACCCCGGGGCAGGGGGCGCGGCGGACGGCCCGGGCTGTACCGGACACCGGGGCGCCCCGACGTGATCGGGGTGCTCGACCAGGCCGGCCTGCTGCCCGCGATCACGTTCATCTTCTCCCGCGTCGGGTGCGACGCCGCGGTCAAACAATGTCTGCGTTCCTCGCTGCGGTTGACCAGCGACGCCGAGCGGGCCCGCATCGCCGAGATCGTCGACCGGCGCACCGCCGACCTCAACGACGCCGACCTGGTCGTGCTCGACTTCCACCAGTGGCGCGAGGGTCTGTTGCGCGGCCTGGCCGCCCACCACGCCGGGATGCTGCCGACATTCCGGCACACGGTCGAAGAGCTGTTCACCGCAGGCCTGGTCAAGGCGGTGTTCGCCACCGAGACCCTGGCGCTGGGGATCAACATGCCGGCCCGCACCGTGGTGCTCGAACGGCTGGTGAAATTCAACGGCGAGCAGCACCTGCCGCTGACCCCGGGGGAGTACACACAGCTCACCGGGCGCGCCGGCCGTCGCGGAATCGACGTCGAGGGCCACGCCGTCGTGCTGTGGAACCCCAACGACAGCACCGCCGATCCGGCCGAGGTCGCCGGGCTCGCCTCCACCCGGACATTCCCGTTGCACAGCTCGTTTGCGCCGACCTACAACATGACGATCAACCTGGTGAACCAGATGGGACCCGAGCAGGCCCACGTGCTGTTGGAGCGGTCCTTTGCGCAGTACCAGGCCGACCGGTCGGTGGTCTCGGTGGTGCGTGCGGTGCAGCGGGGTGAACGGATGCTCGCCGAGTTGGGCTCCGAGCTGGGCGGCGCCGACTCCCCGATCCTGGACTATGCGCGGTTGCGGGCCCAGATCTCCGCGCGCGAGCGAGCCCAGTCACGGGCGTCGCGGCTGCAGCGCCGCCAGGCCGCCAACGATGCGCTGACCGCGCTGCGGCGCGGGGACATCATCTCGATCACCCACGGGCGGCGAACCGGGCTGGCGGTGGTGCTCGAACCCGCCCGCGTAGGTGACGACCCACGTCCGCTGGTGCTCACCGAGCACCGCTGGGCGGGCCGGATCTCGTCGGCGGACTACGCCGGCAACGGCCGGCTGGGGGCGATGACGCTGCCCAAACGGGTCGAGCACCGCAATCCCAGGGCCCGCCGCGATCTGGCTTCGGCGCTGCGGTCGGCCGCATCGGGCCTGGACGTGCCGTCCGCGCGGGGACGCCGCAGCGGCCCCGCGGCCGAACCCGACATCGATCCCGAACTGGCCGCGCTGCGGTCGCGGATGCGGGCCCACCGCGTCCACGCGATGCCCGACCGCGAGGACAAGGCCCGCGACGCGGAGCGCTATCTGCGCATCGAACGCGACAACGAACAGTTGCGCGCCAAGATCGCGGCGGCGACGAACTCGCTGGCCAACACCTTCGACCGGATCGTGGTCCTGCTCACCGAGCGTGGTTACATCGTCGAAAGCGGCGACGAGCCGCACGGTGGCGCCGAGCAGCCCGACGCCCCGGTGGTGACCGACGACGGCCGACTGCTGGCCCGGATCTACAGCGAGAGCGACCTGCTGGTCGCCGAGTGCCTGCGTGCCGGGATCTGGGAGGGACTGGACGCCGCCGAGCTGGCGGCTGCGCTGTCCGCGGTGCTTTACGAGTCCCGCCGGGACGCGCACCCGGCGCCCGACGGTTCGGACATTCCCACCGGCCGGCTGCGCCGGGCCCTCAACCAGACCAGACGGCTGTGGAGTGAACTGCGCACCGACGAGCAGCGGCACCGGCTGCCCCAGAGCCGTGAACCCGACGACGGTTTCGTCGCGGCCGTGCACCGCTGGGCCAGCACCGGTGACCTCGCCTCGGCGCTCGCCGCATCCGACACGGCGGGGGTGGGGGCGTCGATGCCCGCCGGTGATTTCGTGAGATGGTGTCGCCAGGTGCTCGACCTCGCCGACCAGGTCCGCAACGCGGCCCCGTCGCCGGCGCTGCGGGCCACCGCGAAACGCGCGATCGACGACGTCAGGCGCGGCGTCGTTGCTGTTGATGCCGGGTAGTGTGTGAGGCCGGCAAGCCGTACCGACAGCACACCGCCGGGACGACCGAGGAGAGACATGAGCGGACCGCAGGGACCTGACCCGACGCAGCCGTGGCCGGGGCAGCAGCCCGAGCAGGGCGCGGATCAGCCCACCAGTGAGGCACCGAGCAACCAGGGCTGGCAGCCGCCGAGCGGGTCGGAGCAGGTGCCTGGTGCTGATCAGCAGTCCTGGCAGCCGCCGGCCTACACGCCGCAGCAGTATTCGCCCTACCAGCAGCAGCCGCCGGCCTATCCGCCGCAGCAATACCCCGGCGCCGAGCAGTACGGTCAGCAGCAGCCCGAGTACAGCCCCGCCGGCTATCCGCCGCCGGGGCAGTACGGCCAGCCGGGCTACGGTCAGCCCTACGGCCAGCCGCCCGGATACGGGCAGCAGCCCGGCCAGTACGGGCAGCCGGGCCAGTTCGGGCAGCAGCCCGGCCAGTACGGCCAGTATCCCGGGGGCTACCCGGCGCCCGGCTCGGAAGACGGTTCGAAGCGTTCGCTGGCGGTCATCGGCGGTGTGGTCGGCGTTTTCGTCGCGATCGTCGTCGCGGTGGTGCTGGTCCTCGGCTTCTGGAAGCCCGGTTTCTTCGTCACCACCAAGTTGGACGTCGACTCCGCGCAGGCCGGCGTGCAGCAGATCCTGACCGACGAGACCAACGGCTACGGAGCCCAGAACGTCAACGACGTGACCTGCAACGACGGCGTCAGCCCGACGGTGCGCCGCGGCGACAGCTTCACCTGTGAGGTCAGTATCGACGGCACCAAGCGACAGGTGACGGTCACTTTCCAGGACGACGAGGGCACCTACGAGGTAGGCCGGCCCCGGTAGTCGGCTCCGGTAGTCGGCCCCGCTGCCCGGCTCAGCCGGGAAGCGAGTCCAGCGCACTCTGCAGTCGTCCGACCGAGGACGACACGCCGAAGCGTTCGGCGAGTTCGGCGACTTCTGCCGGCCGTCGCGCCGCCAGCGGCAGCACGTCGGAATCGGTGGACAACGTGACCTCGGCGTCGGTGGCGACCCGTACCACCGGACCCGCGCTGTCGATGTAGTCGGCGGCGCCCAGCAGCTTGCTCCGGTGGGACTTGGACAGCGTGGAGGCCGGATCGTGGGCGGCGGCCATGATCGCCGCCAGCGATCCGTGCTGCGCCAACAGGGTGGCCGCGGTCTTCTCGCCGATGCCGGGCACGCCCGGCAGTCCGTCGGAGGGGTCGCCGCGCAGCAGCGCCAGCTCGGCGTAGGCGGGCCCGGCCCGATCGACCGGCACACCGTAGTTCTCGGCGACCTGCTCGGGCCCGTAGGTCGTCGCCTTGGCCAGGCCCCGGCCCAGGTAGAGCACTCGCACCGGTACCGGCTCGTCGCGGACCACCTGCAGCAGGTCGCGGTCCCCGCTGACCACCACCACCGGGTCCGAGCACTCCCGTTCGGCCAGCGTGCCGAGCACGTCGTCGGCTTCGCAGTCGGGCGCTCCGGCGGTGGCGATCCCGAACGCGTCGAGGATCGCGAAGATCATGTCGACCTGCGGGGTCAACTCGTCGGGGACTTCCTCGACATCGGTTTCGCCGTCAGGGTTCTCCTCCGCGACGCGATGCGTCTTGTACGACGGGACCAGATCGACGCGCCACTGCGGGCGCCAGTCGTCGTCGCGGCAGACCACCAGCCGGTGCGGGCGCTCGCGGCTGACCAGCGTCGCGACCGCATCGAGGAAGCCGCGCAGCGCGTTGACCGGTCTGCCGTCGGGCGCGGTGATCGAGGACGGCACGCCGAAGAAGGAGCGAAACCACATGCTGGCGCCGTCGAGCAGCAGCAGGGGGCGGTCGGTCGGTGTCATGCCTGTCATCCTGCCGGGCGCGGAGCCATGGTCGAGTTCGGCGCGCTCCAGTCGGTCGAGACGAACCGGTGGGCGATCAGCCACTCGCCGGCGTAGGGGACGAATTCGTCGCGGTAGCGGCCGTGGTGGTCGAGCCCTATCTCGGTGAACACGGTGAAGTACGACGACACCAGGGCCCGGCGCGGGCTCACGTCGCCGAATCGGATGTTGGCCAGGTTGTGCCGCACGATGCGCCGGGTGCCTTCGGCCGGGGAGGGCTGGTCGGCCACCGCGCGCAGGGCGCCGACGATCGCGGCGCGCCCGTGCAGCGGCTGTTGCCCGCGGATCTCTAGCACTCCGTCGGTGCAGAAGGCCGCCGCCAGCTCGTCGATGCGCCCGCTGTCGCCGCTCCAGGTGTAGCGGGCCAGGGTGTCGCGGATCAGTTCTCGTGCCTCGAGCTCCCAGTGTTGCACCCCGTGATGGTAAGCAGGGCCGCCGTTAGGCTTGCGAGATGAGTTCGACTCGAGGTGTGTCCAGGTTCGACGCCGGTGTCTATCGGGAGCGGCTGCGGGCCGCCGCGCAGGCCACCGCCGACGCCGGCTTGGCCGGGCTGGTCATCACCCCCGGCTACGACCTGCGCTATCTGGTCGGGTCGCGGGCGCAGACCTTCGAACGGCTCACCGCGCTGGTCGTCCCCGCCTCCGGGGAGCCGTCGCTGGTCGTGCCCCGGCTGGAGCTGGCCGCGCTGAAGGAGTCGGCGGTGGTCGAGCTCGGGTTGGCGGTGCGCGACTGGGTGGACGGCGACGACCCCTACGCGCTGGTGGCGACCGCGCTGGGAACGCCGCCACTGCAGGTGGCGGTGACCGATGCGATGCCGGCGCTGCACATGCTGCCGCTGGCCGCCACGCTCGGCGCGGTTCCGGTGCTGGCCACCGATGTGCTGCGTCGGCTGCGGATGCTGAAGGACCCCGCCGAGATCGACGCGCTGCGCAAGGCCGGTGAGGCGATCGACCGGGTGCACGCCCGGGTCCCGGAGTTCCTGCTGCCGGGGCGAACCGAAGCCGACGTCGCCGCCGACATCGCCGAAGCGATTGTCGCCGAGGGTCATTCGGAGGTCGCGTTCATCATCGTCGGGTCCGGTCCGCACGGCGCGGACCCGCACCACGAATGTTCGGACCGGGAGCTGGTCGCCGGTGACATCGTCGTGGTCGACATCGGCGGCCCCTACGAACCCGGCTACAACTCCGACTCGACCCGCACCTACAGCATCGGCGAACCCGACGCCGAGGTCGCACGCCGCTACGCGGTGCTGCAGCGGGCGCAGCGTGCCGCCGTCGACGCGGTGCGCCCGGGGGTGACCGCCGAACAGGTCGACGCCGCGGCACGCGACGTCCTCGCCGCGGAGGGGATGGGCGATGCCTTCGTACACCGCACCGGCCACGGCATCGGGCTCTCCGTGCACGAGGAGCCCTACATCGTCGCGGGCAACGATCTGGCGCTGCAGGAGGGGATGGCGTTCTCGGTGGAACCGGGGATCTACTTCCCGGGGCAGTGGGGCGCCCGGATCGAGGACATCGTCATCGTCACCGCCGACGGGGCGATGTCGGTGAACAACCGGCCGCACGACCTGGTGGTGGTGCCGGCGTCCTGAGTGGCGCTCAGTCGGTGCCGCGGTCGAGCAGGCTCGACGACCCCAGGACCCGCTCCACCCGGACCTCGATCACCACCCGCTTGGGGTTGGGCCGCGGGGTGCGGTAGCGCTGCGCGTAGCGCAGTTCGGCGTCGCGGACGGCGTCGGATTCGGTGTGCACGGTGGCCGAGCCCTCCAGCGACAACCAGCGGGCGCCGTCGACCTGACTGAGCACCGCCACGCCGCGCTGTTCGGCGTTGACCGCTTTCTGGGAGCCGCCGCTGGTGATGACGCGGGCGATGTGGGTCTTCGGGTCGAAGGTGAACCCCACCGCCACCACGTGCGGCGACTGGTCCGACCGCAGGGTGGTCAGCATCGCCAGGTGACGCTCGGTGAGAAACGCCAGCGCGTCGTTGGTGAGCCGTGTCGTTGCCTTCGCCATCGGGTCCACGCTAGCGCAGGCGATAATCGCTGCCATGAAGGACACGGCGGACGGGCACGGTTGTAGCGGCGAAGTTGTTGTGGTCTTCGGTGGCCGCAGCGAGATCGGCCTCGAGGTCGCCCGGCGGCTGGCGCCCGGCGCCACGGTGGTGCTGGCCGCGCGCCGCCCCGATGACCTGGCCGCCGAGCGCGGCCTGCTGGAACAGGCGGGTGCGGCGGCTGTGCACACGGTGGGTTTCGACGCCGACGACGTGGCGGCCCAGCCCGGGGTGGTCGATCAGATCGTCGCCGAGCACGGGCCGATCGGCACCGCGGTGCTGGCCTTCGGCATCCTTGGCGATCAGGCCCGCGCCGAGAAGGACGCCGCGCACGCCGCGGCCATCGCCCACACCGACTACGTGGCGCAGGTCAGTCTGCTCACGGTGCTGGCCGCCGTCATGCGTTCGGCGGGCTCCGGCCGGCTGATCGCGTTCTCGTCGATCGCCGGGGTGCGGGTCCGCCGCGCCAACTACGTGTACGGCTCGGCCAAGGCGGGCCTGGACGGGTTCTGCAGCGGGCTGGCCGATGCGCTGCGGGGCTCCGGTGTGCGGCTGCTGCTGGTGCGCCCCGGTTTCGTCGTGGGCCGGATGACCGAGGGCATGCAGGCGGCCCCGCTGTCGAGCACCCCGGCGCAGGTGGCCGACGCGACCGTGCGTGCGGTGCGCCGGGGGCGCGATGTGGTCTGGGTGCCCTCGTCGCTGGCGGTGCTGGCGTTCGCGTTCCGGATGATGCCGAGGTTCGTGTGGCGGAGGTTGCCGCGATGAGCGCTCGCGCCGCGACGAGCCCTCGGGCGAGGAGCCACTGATGAAGAGCAGAGGATGGCGATGATCGTCGTGGTGGGGATCGGTGCCGACGGCATGGCGGGGCTGGCGCCTGAGGCGCGGGCCGAATTGCGGCGCGCCACCGTGGTGTTCGGCTCGCCGCGACAACTCGACCTGCTCGACGACACCGTGACCGCGCAACGGCGGTCGTGGCCGTCCCCGATGCTGCCCGCGCTGCGCGCGCTGGCCGATCACACCGACTCCGACGTGCATGTGGTGGCCAGCGGCGATCCGCTGCTGCACGGGGTGGGCAGCTCGTTGATCCGGCTGCACGGACCGGATCGGGTGGCCGTGCTGCCGCATGTGTCGTCGGTGACGCTGGCCTGCTCGCGGGTGGGCTGGTCGGTCCAGGACACCGAGATCATCAGCCTGGTCACCGCCGACACCCACACGGCGGTGCGCCGCGGCGGACAGGCGGTCGTACTGTCCCGGGACGCGTCCACGCCGGCGGAACTGGCGCGCCTGCTCACCGACACCGGCCGGGGTGACTCGGAATTGACCGTGCTCGAACAGCTGGGCGGGGCAAAGGAGCTGCGGCGCTCGTCCACTGCGCGCGAGTGGGCGGCCCGTCCGCCCGGCGACGTCGACGCGCTGAACGTGATGGCGGTGCGCTATCTCCCCGACGAGCGCCGGTTCGGTGCGCTACCCGACGATGCATTCGCCCACGACGGCCAGATCACCAAGCAGATGATCCGGGCAGCCACCCTGGCGGCCCTGGCGCCGCGGCCCGCAGAGTTGCTCTGGGATGTCGGAGCGGGTTCGGGCAGCGTGGCCGTCGAGTGGTGCCTGAGCGGGCCCGGCTGCCGAGCCGTGGCCTTCGAGCGCGACGATGCACGCCGGTACCGGATCGCCGAGAACGCGGCGGCTTTCGGGGTGCCCGTCGACGTCGCCGCGGCCGCCCCGGATGCCTTCACCTGCGCCCCGACGCCCGACGTCGTCTTCCTCGGTGGCGGTGTCAGCCGACCGGGGCTGATCCAGGCGTGTTGGGAGCACCTGGCGCCCGGCGGGCGGCTGGTCGCCAACGCGGTTACCGCCGAGTCCGAAGCGGTTCTGGTGCAGCAGTATTCGCAGCTCGGTGGTGAGCTGCGCAGGTTCCAGCACTACCGGGGTGAACCGGTCGGGTCGTTCACCGGCTGGCGGCCGGCCATGCCCATCACCCAGTGGGCGGCGGTCAAGCCTGATACGACCTGACCAGTTCGACGGCTTCGAGTTCGCGGATCGCCCGGCAGCCCCGGTGCAGCATCGTCAGGATCATCTCGTCGCCGCGTTCGGTCGACGATGCGAACGCATACCCCAGCGTGGTCAGCAGCGGTGCCTGCAGGACGCCGAGGCGATAGTCCTGCCAACAGGTTTCGAGGCCGTAGTCGGGCACCCCGTAGCCGACGAGCGCGCGGTGGTACCGCTCGACCAGTGGCCGTTCGAGGCCGGCGCGATCGTCGGGCAGCAGGCTGGTGGCGGTGAAGTAGGCCAGGTCCCGGGTGGGTAGCCCCAATCCGATGGTCTGCCAGTCGACGACGGTGATCCGGGTGCGCTCCGGATCGAAGAGCATGTTGTCGAGGCGGTAGTCGCCGTGCATGAGTGCGAAGCGTTCCGGGACCGCCATCAGCCACTGCCCGACCATGCCCATCGAGGTGGTCAGGGTTTCGCGGTCCTCGTCGCTGACCCGCTCGCCCAGCTTGTCCAGGGTGATGTCGGCGGCCATCACGCAGATGTCGCCGAGCCCCTTGGCGGCCTCTGCGTCGCCGGGTTTGGGCATGACGATCGACGGCAGGTCGAACCAGCGGCGGTCACCCCAGCTGGGGCCGTGCAGCCCGGCGAGGGCCTCCACGGCCAGCTCGGCCTCCACCTGCGCGCAGCCGGCGATCTGATCGCCCTGGACGGCGGGCGCCATGTCGGCCATCAACAGCACGAAATCAGCCCCGTCGGAGGATATTTCGCTGTAGTAGCAGCCGGGTACCGGAATGGCGACGTTTTCGGTGATGCTGGAGTAGAAGTCCACCTCGGACACATAGCCGAGGGCGACCCGTTCGCGGACGGCGTCGTCGAGGGCGGGCAGCTTCACCGCGAACGTCGACGGCGCGTCGCGGGGGCCGTCGGGGTAGGTGGCGACGATGCGGTAGGTGGCGCCCGTCTGCCCGGTGCCGATGGCGGTCACGTCGACCGCGGACACCTCGGTGTCCAGTACCGAGGCCAACCACTGCGCGGTGATGTCCTCGGGTTTGCGTGGGATCGTCACATTCTCGCCTTTCGGTGTCATTCGCTCTCGCCGGTCAGCGTTCGCCGACATGCCCGTAGATGGTGCGTACCCAGATCGTTTCCGCGCCGTCGAGAAGCTGGGCGCGGGTGAGCCCGCCGCCGACCGTGCAGCGCTCCAGCAGCCGGTCGTTGAACTCGAGCAGCACGGCGGCCAGCACCTCGGTCGGGGGGCCGTCGGGAGCGCGACCGGCGTCGCGTTCGGTGGCGATCATCGCCGCCAGGGACGGGACGAACGAATCGCGCGCGTCGTCCCACATCTGGCGGATGGCCTTGCTGGTGGCCCTGGCGTCGAGCATCGCCTGCAACAGGTAGCGGTGCTGTTCGGCGGTGTCGACCAGCGCTTCGAGCATCGCCCGGATGCGCTGGCGCGGCGGTGCGGTGCTGGCGGTCAGGATGTCGCTGGCGATGAAGCCGTCGTCGTACATCGGCTCCAGCAGGGCGGCCACCGCGGCGGCCTTGTTCTCGAAGTAGAAGTAGAACGCCGAGCGGGTCACCCCGGCGCGGCGGGCGACATCGGCGATGTTGATGCCGTCGAAACCCGTCTCGCGCAGGTGGTGATCGAGTGATTCCAGGATCGCGCCGCGGCGAAGGTCGCTCTTCTGCGGTTGGCGCCGATCGGTCGGCGACCGGACCGGTAGTCCTCGCTGCACGCAGCGCCTTCCGTTCGAGGGCCTGTGACGCGCGACATTATCCCGCCGTTCTGACGACTGTCAACGATGGGCGACGACTGTCAATTGTGCGGGTAGCGGCGGGGTGTGAACACCCGGTCCGTACCGCCGTCGCCGGCGTACCACTGGGTCTGCGAAGAGCCGACGATCAGCAGGCACCGCATGTCGACGTCGGCGGGGTCGAGGTCGGCCAGTGCGACGACGCGCACCGACTCGCCTGCGCCGGACACGTCACGTCCGATGACGACCGGCGTTCCCGGATCGCGGTGTTCCAGGAGCAGGTCCCGCATTGCGCCCACTTGCCAGGTCCGCGTCTTGGAGGCGGGGTTGTAGATGGCCAGCACCATGTCGGCCCGCGCTGCGGCGGTCAGCCGGGCGGCGATGACGTCCCACGGTTTGAGGCGATCCGACAGCGAGATCACCGCGTAGTCGTGGCCCAGCGGGGCGCCCACCCGGCTGGCCACCGCCTGGGCGGCCGTCATCGCCGGGATCACCCGAACCTGGACTCCGGGCCACTGCTTGGCCTCTTCGACTACCGCGGTGGCCATCGCGAACACTCCCGGATCCCCCGAGGAGACCACCGCGACGGAGTGGCCCTGTTCGGCCAGCGAGCAGGCCAGCCGGGCCCGGGCCGGCTCGTCGGTGTTGTCGCTGGGGTGTCTGCGCTGACCGTCTCGCGCCCCGATGCGGTCCAGGTAGGGGCCGTAGCCGATCAGGTCGGTGGCCGCGGCCACTTCCCGGCGGGTCTGCGGCGTCGTCCAGTCCAGATCGCCGGGACCCAGGCCGACCACCGTCACGCTGCCCGCTGCCGCACTGCCCGCCGTCACGCTGCCCGCCGCCGGCGCGGCCTCGTGGCGGGCGCCGGCGATCATGGCCAGCGCGAAATAGGGCACCGAGGTGTCGTCGACGTCGGCGGCGGCCAGCACCCGCTCCCGGCCGGTGCTGGCCCGTTCCACATAGTGCGCCGCATCGAGTCGCCCGGACTCGGAAAGGGCTTTGCGCACAGCAGGATAGGAGCGTCCGAGCTTGAGGATCACCGCGGCGTCGGTGTCGCAGAGTCGTCGGCGCAGCTCCTCGGGGGGCAGCGTGCCCGGCAGGATGGTCAACACCTGGTCGCCCTGGACCAGCGGGGTGGACACCGCGGCCGAGGCCGCGCTGACCGAGGTCACGCCCGGCACGATCACCGCGTCGAAACGCTCGGTCAGGCGGGTGTGCATGTGCATGTAGGAGCTGTAGAACAGCGGATCGCCCTCGGCGAGCAGTGCGACGTCGCGGCCCGCGTCGAGGTGCGCGGCGATGCGTTCGGCGGCTTCGGCGTAGAAGTCCTCCATCGCCCCGGCGTATCCGCCGGGATGCTCGGAGGTCTCGGTGGTCACCGGGTACACCAGATGCTCTTCGATCTGCCCGCCGCGCAGGTACGGCTGGGCGATCGACCGCGCGATGCTGCGTCCGTGGCGAGCGCTGTGGTAGGCGACCACGTCGGCGGCCCCGATGACCCGGGCGGCTTTCACCGTCACCAACTCCGGGTCGCCAGGGCCGAGTCCGACGCCCCACAGCGTTCCCCGCTGCGTCCCTTGCTCTGCGGTCATTCGGCCTCGTTCGCGATCGCGTTGACTGCCGCTGCGGCCATCGCACTTCCGCCGCGCCGCCCCGTCACCATCAGATAGGAGATCCCCCGTGGGTTGTCGATCAGCTCCTGCTTGGACTGTGCGGAGCCGACGAAACCGACCGGGCCGCCGAGCACCGCCGCCGGTGCGGCAACTCCCTCGTCGACCAGCTCGAGCAGCCGGAACAGCGCGGTGGGCGCGTTGCCGATGGCCAGGACGGCGCCGGCCATCCGGTCGGCCCACAGGTCGACACCTGCTGCCGAGCGGGTGCTGCCCAGCCGGGCGGCCAGCTCCGGGGCGCGCTCGTCGGCGACCAGGGACACCACTTCGTTGTCGGCGGGCAGCCGCGAGCGGGTGATACCGGCGGCGACCATCGACGAGTCGCACAGGACGGGGGCACCGGCGGCCAGCGCGGCGTGGGTGCGGGCGACGACGTCGGGGGTGAAGGCCACCTGGTCGGCGACGTCGACCTGCCCGCAGGTGTGGATCAGCCGGACCACCACGCGGGCGACGTCGTCGGGGAAGCGGGCCAGGTCAGCCTCGGCCCGGATCGTCGCGAACGACTGCCGGTAGATCTCGGCGGCGTCGCGGATGTAGTCGAGCACCTGATCACCCTACGGGTGGGCTTCTCGCGGCCGGTAGCCGTCTCCGGTCGCGACCAGCACCTGACCGTCGGCGGGGCTGCCGCAGGCACGCTCACAGCCAACGAAGTGGCGATGCACGGCGGGGCCGGCGTCGGTGAGTGCCGCTGCGGCGTCGGCGCGCACATCGGCCAGCGAGCTGGCGCAGCCGGGGGAGCCCGTGCACGCCGACAGCGACAGCCACGGCGAGGTTTCGTCGAACACCAGGCCGAGCGGAGCCAGCACCCGAAGGGCGACGTCTGCGGTCTGCTCGTCGAGGTCGAACAGCAGCACCGACCGCCACGGCGTGACCGCCAGCGGCGCCCCCACGGCAGCCAGGTAGCGCGCCACCTCGGCGTCGAGGACGCCGAGCGGCACCGCGGCTGCCAGCGTCACCCGGCCGTCGGTCTGCTCGATCCAGCCCACCGGTGGGCGGGTGGTGGCAGGCCAGGACGCGCCGGCCGGCCCGGACGGTGTCAGCTCACCGAGCAGGACCCGCGGGTCGTCGAGTTCGGCGACCCGCCAGGCCTTGCCGCGGGCGTCCAGGAAGCGGTGGGCCAGCGCGAGCAGGACGTCGACGGCGTCGCGGGTGTCGACGCGCACCCCGGTGTCGGAGCCGGACAGCAGGACCGCCGCGGTGGCTTCGTCGATCGCGTGGACGCCGGCGTCGGCGGCCAGCCCCGAGACGTCGCCGCGGCCGTCGTCGATGCTGAACAGGAAGCGTCCGGGAAGCCCGACCAGGCGGGCGTCCCGCTGGAGGGCGGCGTCGAGCGTGGCGATGTCGGCGCGGATGTCGCGGACCCCGCCCCGGCGTCCGGACAGCGGCGAGGCGACGATGTTGCGGACCCGTTCGTGGTCGGCTGAGGGCAGCAGTCCCGCATCGTCGAGGCGTCGCGCAGCCGAGTCCGGATCGTGCAGGCCGCGGATCTGGATGTTGCCCCGGGAGGTCAGTTCCAGGCTCGGCGAGCCGAACTCGGCGGCGGTCAGCGCCAGCGCCTCGAGCTGGCCGGCGCTGATGAGCCCGCCGGGTAGCCGGATCCGGGCGAGCTGGCCGTCGGCAGCGGTGTGCGTCTGCAGTGCTCCGGGGCAGGCGTCTTCGTCTCGTGCCCGGGCCATCCGTTCACGCTACCGGGCTTCGGTGATGTGACCCCGGACACATGGTGGGCGCTGTCGTCTCGTCGGGCACAGTAGGGCGGTTTTCGGCGGTACCGGCGGTACCGTCTCCTCTGCTGAACCCGTGTTGAACAACGGGCCGAAGGAAAGGAACGCCGATGTTCTCAGCCCTCGTCTTCGCCGCGGTCATCGCGCTGCTGGCGGCTCTCATGGGAAGTCCCTACCGGCAGACGTGGTACGGCCGCTGGAACCCGCGCCGCTGAGCGGCCTCGCCGTCGGTTGGGGGTCCGGGTGCCTGCGCGAACCCGGCGCGCAGCGTGCGGTACGAATAGGTGGTGACCGTGCCCGCCGCCGCGCAAGCCCCGACCGTTCTGCTGCTGTCGACGTCCGACACGGACCTGATCGCCGCGCGCGCCAGCGGCGCCCACTACCGCTGGGCCAACCCCGCCCGCCTCATCGACGGTGAGCTCGAGGAGCTGCTCGCCGGCGCCGATGTCGCCGTAGTCCGGATCCTGGGCGGCTACCGGGCGTGGGAGGACGGCATCGACGTGGTGGCCGCCAGCGGGGTGCCCGCCGTGGTGGTCAGCGGTGAGCAGGCCGCCGACGCCGACCTGATGAATCACTCGACCGTTCCGGCCGGGGTGGCATTGCAGGCGCACGTCTACCTGGCCCAGGGCGGTGTGGCCAACCTGAAGAACCTGCACGCGTTCCTGTGCGACACGGTGCTGATGACCGGCTTCGGTTTCGCCGAGCCGCACAGCACACCGGCCTGGGGCGTGCTCGAACGCCCGGCCTCGCCCCAGGACGGGCCCACCGTGGCGGTGCTCTACTACCGGGCGCAGCACCTGGCCGGCAACACCGCCTACGTCGGGGCGCTGTGCGATGCGATCGAGCGGGCCGGCGGGAACCCGCTCCCGGTGTTCTGCGCGTCCCTGCGCACCGCCGACGCGGAGCTGATCGACCTGTTGGGGTCCGCCGACGCGATGATCACCACCGTGCTGGCCGCCGGCGGCGCCACCCCGGCCGCCGTCGCAGCGGGCGGCGCCGACGATTCGTGGAATGTGGCGCACCTCGCCGCGCTGGACGTGCCGATCCTGCAGGGGCTGTGCCTGACCAGCTCGCGGGCGCAGTGGGAGGGCAACGACGACGGCCTGTCGCCGCTCGACGTCGCCACCCAGGTGGCGGTGCCCGAATTCGACGGGCGCCTGATCACGGTTCCGTTCTCGTTCAAGGAGATCGACGACGAGGGGCTGATCTCCTATGTCGCCGATCCGGAGCGCTGCGCCCGGGTTGCCGGGCTGGCCGTGCGGCACGCGCGGCTGCGTTCGATTCCCCCGGCCGACAAGCGGGTGGCCGTCGTGTTCTCGGCCTACCCGACCAAGCACGCGCGCATCGGCAACGCGGTCGGGCTCGACACACCGGCCAGCGCGATCGCGTTGTTGCGGGCCATGCGCCAGTACGGCTACGCGGTGGGGGATGTTCCGGGCCCGGAGTCCGGCGACCTCGGCACGATCATCGCCTCCGGCGATGGTGACGCCCTGATGCACGCCCTCATCGAGCGTGGCGGTCAGGACGCCGAGTGGCTCACCGACGGTCAGCTGGCCGGCAACCCCATCCGGGTGTCGGCGCGCGACTACCGCGCCTGGTTCGCCACCCTGCCGGCCGACTTCGCCGACGCCGTCGTCGAACACTGGGGCCCGCCGCCCGGTGACCTGTTCGTCGACCGCAGCGCCGATCCCGACGGTGAGATCGTCATCGCCGCGATGCGCTCGGGCAACCTGGTGCTGATGGTGCAGCCGCCGCGCGGGTTCGGCGAGAACCCGGTGGCGATCTACCACGATCCCGACCTGCCGCCCAGCCACCACTATCTGGCCGCCTATCGCTGGCTGGCCGCCGACTTCGGCGACGACTCCTCGAGATCCTTCGGCGCCGACGCGATCGTGCACCTCGGCAAGCACGGCAATCTGGAGTGGCTGCCCGGCAAGACCCTGGGGATGTCGGCGTCGTGCGGGACGGATGCCGCCCTGGGCGACCTGCCGCTGATCTATCCGTTCCTGGTCAACGACCCCGGTGAAGGAACCCAGGCCAAGCGTCGCGCGCACGCCACCCTGGTCGACCACCTCATCCCGCCGATGGCCCGCGCCGAGACCTACGGCGACATCGCGCGCCTGGAGCAGCTCCTCGACGAGCACGCCAACATCTCGGCCCTGGACCCGGGCAAGCTACCGGCCATCCGGCAGCAGATCTGGACGCTGATGCGGGCGGCCAAGATGGATCACGACCTCGGGCTGGAAGACCGGCCGGACGAGGAGTCCTTCGACGACATGCTGTTGCACGTCGACGGCTGGCTGTGTGAGATCAAGGACGTCCAGATTCGCGACGGCCTGCACATCCTCGGCGAAAAGCCCACGGGGGATAGCGAACTCGATCTGGTGCTGGCAATTCTGCGGGCGCGCCAGCTGTTCGGCGGCGAGCAGACCGTGCCGGGTCTGAGGCAGGCGCTGGGGCTGCGCGAGGACGGCAAGGACGACCGCGCGGCGGTGGACGAGGCGGAGGCCCGGGCCCGTGAACTGGTCGCCGCGCTGCAAGCCAGCGGCTGGGACCCCGGCGCCGTGGACACCATCGCCGACGACCCCGACGTGGCGGCGATCCTGCGCTTCGCCGCGCAGGAGGTGGTGCCGCGCCTGGCCGGGACCGCCGGGGAGGTCGAGCAGGTGTTGCGCGCGCTGGACGGGCGGTTCATTCCCGCGGGCCCGTCCGGTTCGCCGCTGCGCGGGCTGGTCAACGTCCTGCCGACCGGCCGCAACTTCTACTCGGTGGACCCCAAGGCCGTTCCGTCCCGGCTGGCCTGGGAGACCGGTCAGGGGCTGGCGGATTCGCTGCTCGAGCGCTATCGCGACGAACACGGTCAGTGGCCGCAGTCGGTGGGGCTGTCGGTCTGGGGTACCTCGGCGATGCGCACCGCCGGCGACGACATCGCTGAAGTCCTTGCGCTGCTGGGTGTTCGGCCGGTCTGGGATGACGCCTCGCGCCGGGTGGTGGACCTGGAACCGATCGCGCTGGACGAACTCGGGCGCCCCCGCATCGACGTCACCGTGCGGATCTCCGGGTTCTTCCGCGACGCGTTCCCGCACGTGGTGTCGATGCTCGACGACGCCGTGAATGTGGTCGCAGGCCTGGACGAGCCGGCCGAGAACAACTTCGTGCGCGCGCACGCCCAGGCCGACCTCGCCGAGCATGGTGATCAAAGACGTTCCACCACAAGGATCTTCGGTTCGAAGCCGGGAACCTACGGGGCGGGTCTGTTGCAGCTGATCGACAGCCGAAACTGGCGTGACGATGCAGACCTGGCCGAGGTGTACACCGCGTGGGGCGGCTTCGCCTACGGCCGGGGCCTGGACGGCGCGCCGGCCACCGACGACATGAACCGGGCCTACCGGCGGATCGTGGTCGCGGCCAAGAACACCGACACCCGCGAGCACGACATCGCCGACTCCGACGACTACTTCCAGTATCACGGCGGGATGGTGGCCACGGTGCGGGCGCTGACCGGCAAGGCGCCTGCGGCCTACATCGGCGACAACACCCGGCCGGAGGCGGTGCGCACCCGGACGCTGTCCGAGGAGACCACCCGGGTGTTCCGGGCCCGGGTGGTCAACCCGCGGTGGATGTCGGCGATGCGCCGGCACGGCTACAAGGGCGCCTTCGAGATGGCGGCGACGGTGGACTACCTGTTCGGCTACGACGCCACCGCCGGGGTGATGGCGGACTGGATGTACGAGCAGCTGTCTGCGAGCTACGTGCTCGACGACGAGAACCGCAAGTTCATGTCCGAGTCCAACCCGTGGGCGCTGCACGGCATGGCCGAGCGACTGCTGGAGGCGGCCGGGCGTGGCATGTGGGCCAAGCCTGAGCGGGCCACGCTGGACGGGCTGCGTCAGGTGCTGCTCGAAACCGAAGGCGACCTCGAGGGCTGAACCGACTAAATGTCGGTGGTCCCGGGTAGCGTCGGTGCCATGTTCGAAAGTGTGTTCGATATCGATCCCGCGGCGGGGGAGGCCGAGTTGCGGGCAGTGGTCGAGCGCTGCGAA
>NZ_JBSWXU010000107.1:0-19777 GCF_056160785.1 Mycobacterium sp. ABE4_509
CTCGTCACGTGTGCATCGGGCCGCGCACCGCGCGGGGCGCTGGCCGCCGGTGGGCCCACCACCGTGGTGCGCGTGCAGCGCCTGGCGGGCGAGCCGAACAGCCTGATCCTGGCTGCCGGGGCCTACACCGCCGCCGCGGCCACCCTCGTGATCCCCACCGTTGCGCTTGCGGTGCCCTGGCTGAACGAACTGCACCGGCTTTTCTTCGCCTAGCGTCACCGCCCAGCGGATCCGGTAAGGATTGATCCCGCCCCGACAACCACACAACGAAAGGCTGCCCGCCATGAGCGACCCTGCTTCTTCTGTCACCGGAACAGCCCAGATCGGCGTCACCGGCCTTGCGGTGATGGGGTCCAACATCGCGCGCAACTTCGCTCGCCACGGCTACACCGTCGCGCTGCACAACCGCTCGATCGGCAAAACCGATGCGCTGCTCGCCGAGCACGGCTCCGACGGTTCGTTCGTGCGCAGCGAGACGATCGCGGAGTTCCTCGACGCACTGGAGAAACCGCGCCGGGTGCTGATCATGGTCAAGGCGGGCGACCCCACCGACGCGGTCATCAACGAGCTCGCCGAGGCCATGGAAGACGGCGACATCATCATCGACGGCGGCAACGCCCTCTACACCGACACGATCCGCCGCGAGAAGGCGATGCGGGAGCGTGGCCTGCACTTCGTCGGCGCCGGCATCTCCGGTGGCGAGGAAGGGGCCCTCAACGGCCCGTCGATCATGCCCGGCGGCCCGGCGGAGTCCTACAAGAGCCTGGGGCCGCTGCTCGAAGAGATCTCGGCGCATGTCGACGGGGTGCCCTGCTGCACCCACATCGGACCCGACGGTGCCGGGCACTTCGTCAAGATGGTGCACAACGGCATCGAGTACTCCGACATGCAGCTCATCGGCGAGGCCTATCAGCTGCTTCGCGACGCCTTGGGCAAGAGCGCACCCGAGATCGCCGACGTCTTCGACGAGTGGAACGCCGGCGACCTCGACAGCTTCCTCGTCGAGATCACCGCCAAGGTGTTGCGCCAGACCGACGCGAAGACGGGCAAACCGCTGGTGGACGTGATCCTCGACGAGGCCGAGCAGAAAGGAACCGGGCGCTGGACCGTGAAATCCGCTCTCGACCTGGGTGTTCCGGTCACCGGTATCGCCGAGGCCGTGTTCGCCCGGGCGCTGTCGGGTTCGGTCACCCAGCGCAAGGCGACCACCGGCCTGGCCTCCGGTGAGCTCGGCGCCAAACCGGCCGACGCCGCGCAGTTCACCGAGGACGTCCGCCAGGCGCTCTACGCGTCGAAGATCATCGCCTACGCCCAGGGCTTCAACCAGATCCAGGCCGGCAGCATCGAATACGACTGGAACATCACCCCCGGCGACCTGGCCACCATCTGGCGCGGCGGCTGCATCATCCGCGCGAAGTTCCTCAACCGGATCAAGGACGCCTTCGACGAAGACCCGACATTGCCGTCGCTGATCGTCGCCCCCTACTTCCGGGCCGCGATCGAAGCCGCCATCGACAGCTGGCGCCGAGTCGTGGTGACCGCCACCCAGCTCGGCATCCCCATTCCCGGGTTCTCCTCGGCGCTGTCGTACTACGACGGACTGCGCACCGAGCGGCTGCCCGCGGCCCTGACCCAGGGGCTCCGCGACTTCTTCGGTGCACACACCTACGGTCGCATCGACACCGATCCGGCCAAGCGGTTCCACACCCTCTGGAGTGGCGACCACAGTGAGGTCGAAGCCTAGAAACAGTCTCCTGACCGGGGATTTCTTGACCCGGTCGTAGTGGGCAGGCGCCCACTAGACTCAGCGGCATGCAGTTTCACGACGGTCATGCGCCGCCCTACGACCTGACCTACAACGACGTCTTCATCGTGCCGGGCCGCTCGGATGTGCCGTCACGCTTCGATGTCGACCTGTCGACGGTGGACGGGTCGGGCACGACGATCCCGGTCGTCGTCGCCAACATGACCGCCGTCGCGGGCCGGCGGATGGCCGAGACCATCGCCCGCCGCGGCGGCCTGGTGGTGCTGCCACAGGACCTGCCGCTGGCCGCGGTCAAGCACACCGTCGATTTCGTCAAGAGCCGCGACACCGTTGTCGACACCCCGGTGACGCTGTCGCCCGACGCATCGGTCTCCGACGCGACGGCGCTGATCCACAAGCGCGCCCACGGGGCCGCGGTGGTGGTCTTCGAGAACCGTCCGATCGGTCTGGTCACCGAGACGACCTGTGCCGGGGTGGACCGCTTCACCCGGGTCCGGGATGTGGCGACGACGGATTTCGTCACCGCGCCGGTCGGGACCGACCCGCGCAAGGTCTTCGATCTGCTCGAGCACGCCCCCATCGACGTCGCCGTGCTCACCGAGGTCGACGGCACCCTCGCCGGGGTACTGACCCGGCTGGGGGCGATCCGCGCCGGCATCTACACCCCCGCCCTCGACGGCCGCGGCCGGCTGCGGATCGCGGCGGCGGTCGGGATCAACGGCGACGTCGCCTCCAAGGCTCGTGACCTGGCCGAAGTCGGCGTCGACCTGCTAGTCATCGACACCGCGCACGGCCATCAGCAGCGCATGCTCGACACCATCGCCGCGGTGTCGGCCCTGGACCTGGGGGTGCCGCTGGCCGCAGGCAACGTCGTCTCGGCGGCGGGCACCCGTGATCTGATCAACGCCGGCGCCTCGATCGTCAAGGTGGGAGTCGGCCCCGGCGCGATGTGCACGACCCGGATGATGACCGGCGTGGGTCGCCCACAGTTCTCTGCTGTCGTCGAATGCTCAGCGGCGGCAAGGGAACTGGGCGGTCACGTGTGGGCCGACGGTGGCGTGCGCCATCCCCGTGACGTCGCGCTGGCCCTGGCCGCGGGCGCCTCCAACGTGATGATCGGTTCCTGGTTCTCCGGTACCTACGAATCCCCCGGCGATCTGATGCGCGACCGCGACAACCAGCCCTACAAGGAGAGCTACGGGATGGCGTCCAAACGTGCCGTCGCCGCCCGGACCACCGCCGACAGCGCTTTCGACCAGGCCCGCAAGGCGCTGTTCGAGGAAGGCATCTCGACCTCGCGGATGAGCCTGGACCCCGCGCGCGGCGGTGTCGAGGACCTCCTCGACCACATCACCTCGGGTGTGCGCAGCACCTGTACCTATGTCGGTGCGGCCAGCCTGGCCGAACTGCACGAGAAGGTGGTGCTCGGGGTGCAGTCCGCGGCGGGGTTCGCGGAGGGGCACCCACTGCCGACCGGGTGGTGACCCCCGCTCGGGACCGCACCGCTGCGTCGGGAGCACACTGCAGATTCGGCTAGCATGTGTAGGAATTCGGACGGTATCGGACGGTTGATGTGCCGCGTCGGCAGCGCCCGAACTCCTACCGTCATCAGAAGAGAGGGATCAGGTGCCGCAGGCACTGGATGGCGCCCCATCCGAGCCGGCTGTGATCGCCGAGCAGACCGACCACGAGCCCACCGAGGCCGAACCGTCCTCTAGCCGGCCGGGCGCCAGGCCCGGCTTCCCCGGAAACCACACCGGCGCGCCACTGGCCGCCCGCTCTGGAGCACACCGGTGAACGCCCTCGTCACGGCGTTGTCGCTGCTGGCGTTCGCCCTGCTCACAGCCGGGACGGCGGTGTTCGTCGCCGCCGAGTTCTCCCTGACCGCGCTGGAGCGCAGCACCGTCGAAGCCAACGTCCGCGACGGCGACCGGCGCGACCTGATGGTGCGCAAGGCGCACCGCACGCTGTCCACCCAGTTGTCAGGCGCTCAGGTCGGCATCTCGATCACCACCCTGGCCACCGGTTTCCTGGCCGAGCCGGTGGTCGCGCGCCTCATCGCACCGGGTCTGACCGCTGTCGGGATCCCGGATCAGTTCGTCGGCGGGATCGCGCTGACCCTGGCGATCCTGATCGCCACGTCGATCTCGATGGTGTTCGGCGAGCTGGTGCCCAAGAACCTCGCCGTCGCCCGGCCCGTTCCGACCGCGCGCTGGTCGGCCGGCCCGCAGCTGCTGTTCTCCCTGGTGTTCACCCCGTTGATCCGGCTGACCAACGGCACCGCGAACTGGATCCTGCGCCGGATGGGGATCGAGCCCGCCGAGGAGCTGCGTTCCGCGCGCTCACCGCAGGAACTGGTGTCGCTGGTGCGCACCTCCGCGCAGAGCGGATCCCTCGACCCGGTCACCGCCGCGCTGGTGGACCGTTCCCTGCAGTTCGGTGACCGCAGCGCCGAGGAACTGATGACCCCGCGCGCGAAGATCGAATCGCTCGAGGCCGACCAGTCGGTGCTCGACCTCAGCGAGGCCGCCGTCCGCACCGGACATTCCCGGTTCCCGGTGACCCGCGGCGACCTCGACGAAACGATCGGGATGGTGCACGTCAAGCAGGTTTTCGCGGTGCCGTTCGCGCTGCGGTCGTCGACCCGGCTGGCCGAGCTGGCCCTGCCGGTCACCAAGGTGCCCTCCACCCTCGACGGTGACGCGGTGATGTCGGAGGTGCGTGCCAACGGTCTGCAGACCGCGCTGGTGGTCGACGAGTACGGCGGCACCGCCGGCATGGTCACCGTCGAGGACCTGATCGAGGAGATCGTCGGCGACGTACGCGACGAACACGACGACGAACCGCCCGACGTGGTCCAGGCGGGCCGCGGCTGGCAGGTCTCAGGTCTGCTGCGCATCGACGAAGTGGCCGAGAGCACCGCCTTCCGGGCCCCCGAGGGCGACTACGAGACCATCGGCGGGCTGGTGCTCGAGACACTCGGTCACATTCCCGAGGAAGGCGAGTCGGTGGAGCTGACCGCCTTCGATCCGGACGGGCACATCGAGGACCCGATCCGCTGGCTGGCCACCGTGGTCAAGATGGACGGGCGCCGCATCGACCAGCTGCGGCTGACCGAACTCGGCCGGCGAGGAGGACACCAGGATGGGTGACATCTTCGGCGTGCTGCTGACGTTCGTGCTGCTGGCGGCCAACGCGTTCTTCGTCGGGTCGGAGTTCGCGTTGATCTCGGCCCGCCGCGACCGGCTCGAGGCATTGGCCGAGCAGGGCAAGAAGAGCGCGGTCACGGTCATCAGGGCAGGTGAGAACCTGTCGTTGATGCTGGCCGGCGCCCAGCTGGGCATCACGGTGTGTTCGATCCTGCTGGGTAGGGTCGCCGAACCCGCCGTCGCGCACCTGCTCGAAGAGCCCTTCGGGGCCGTGGGAATCCCCGATGCGCTGCTGCACACCGTCTCGTTCGTGGTGGCGCTGTCGATCGTGGTGACACTGCACGTGCTGCTCGGCGAGATGGTGCCCAAGAACATCGCGATCGCCGGACCCGAGTCGACCGCGATGCTGCTGATCCCGGTCTATCTGCTCTACATCCGGGCGGCGCGGCCGTTCATCGGGTTCTACAACTGGTGCGCCAACGCGATCCTGCGTTCATTCGGGGTGGAACCCAAGGACGAACTCGAAGTCACCGTCTCGACCGTCGAACTGTCCGAGATGATCGCCGAGTCGCTGTCGGAGGGCCTGCTCGATCCCGAGGAGCACAGCAGGCTGACCCGGGCGCTGCAGATCCGCAACCGGGTGGTCAACGACGTGGCGTTGCCGCTGCACCAGATCCGCGCGGTGCCCGTCGCGCACGCCGGTGCCGGGCCGACGGTGGGAGCCATCGAGCAGGCACTGACCGATACGGGTTATTCGCGCTTCCCGGTCGCCGACCCCGGCGGGGTCTACATCGGCTACCTGCACATCAAAGACGTGCTGCCGCTGGTGGACGACCCGCGCAACGGGCAGGCCGTCCTGGACTCGGCCATGGTGCGTCCGCTGCCCCGGGTGCCGGCCTCCCTGCCGTTGCCCGACGCGTTGTCACGGCTGCGTCGCAACAACGCACACCTCGCGCTGGTCACCGACGCCGACGGCATGGTCACCGCGATGGTCGCCCTCGAAGACCTGGTCGAGGACCTCGTCGGCACGGTCCGCGACGGCACGCACCGTGTTTGATGCGCGGCTCGCCGCGGTCGACTGGCTCTCCCGCGAGAAGGCCCACCACGCTCGGGTCGACGCGTTCCTCGAACCCCACCGGGCCCGCCGGCAGGCCGGCGTCACCCACCCCGTCTTCGACTTCCTGTTCACCTACTACAGCCTGCGGCCCCGGCAGCTACGGACCTGGCACCCCGGTTACGGGGTGGTGCTGACCGGGCCGGAGGCTCAGCGGCTGCGCAACCGCTCGGGCTACGCCGCGGTTGCCGGAGGTGTCACGGTCGCCGGTGAGTATCTTCACTCGCGTACCGACACTGTGAAGTTCGTCGCCGATCTGCTGCACGCCACCGCCACCCGCCCGCCCCGGTTCAACTGCTTCGGCCTGCACGAGTGGGCAATGCTCTACCGCACCGCCGAGGTGCGCCACAACGGTGTGCCGCTGCGTCTCGGCGCGGACGGGACCGACGCCGTCGTCGAGTCGATGCCGTTGCGGTGCAGCCATTTCGACGCCTACCGCTTCTTCACCGAGCCCGCCGCGCGGCGAAACGCCCAGCATCTGACCCGCCAGGACCAGGTGGCCACCGAGCAACCCGGATGCGTCCACGCCGGGATGGATTTGTACAAATGGGCGTTCAAGCTGGGGCCGCTGGTGGAATCGGAGTTGGTACTCGACTGCCTGGACCTGGCCGCTGACGCCCGGGTGCTGGACATGCGGGCCAGCCCCTACGATCTTCGCGGCTACGGATTCGAGCCCATCGCCGTTGAAACACCGGGCGGTCGGAGCGAATACGCGCGGGCCCAACAGGAGATCACCGACCGGGCCGGTCCGCTACGCGCGAGGCTGCTGGAGCGATGCGCTGTGCTCATCGCCACCGCCGCCGGCGAATAGGCCTGTTACCGGTGGGTAAGCTGGATCGACGACAATACCGACGACAGTGCAGACGGCATGGCGCCACAGCGCGCGTGCAGGCGAGGGAGGAATCATGACCGAGCGCGTGACTGTAGGTGACCTGCGCGTCGCCAAGGTGCTGTACGACTTCATCAACGGCGAGGCGCTAGCGGGCACCGACATCGACCCGGACACGTTCTGGTCGGGCGTGGACAAGGTCGTCGCCGACCTCACCCCGAAGAACCAGGATCTGCTGGCCCGTCGCGACGATCTGCAGGCCCAGATCGACAAATGGCACCGCGCACGCGTCATCGGCGGGTTCGACGCCGAGGAGTACAAGCAGTTCCTCCTCGACGTCGGCTACCTGCAGCCCGAACCCGACGACTTCACCATCACCACCGCCGGCGTCGACGACGAGATCACCACGACGGCCGGCCCGCAGCTGGTGGTGCCGGTCCTCAACGCCCGCTTCGCGCTCAACGCCGCCAATGCCCGCTGGGGATCGCTGTACGACGCGCTGTACGGCACCGACGTGATCTCCGAGGAAGACGGCGCCGAGCCCGGCAGCAGCTACAACCCGGTGCGCGGCGACAAGGTGATCGCCTACGCCCGCCGCTTCCTCGACGGCGCGGCAGCGCTCGAATCGGGTTCCTGGGCCGACATCACCGGGCTCAGGATCGACGAGAACGACGGCGCCGCCGTGCTCACCGCCACGCTCGACGACGGCGGGACGGTCGGCCTGGTCGCACCCGAGAAGTTCGTGGGCTACCTCGGCGACGTCGAGTCGCCGACGGCGGTGTTGCTGGCCAACAACGGTCTGCACTTCGAGATCCTCATCGACCCCGACTCCCCCGTCGGTTCGACCGACAAGGCCGGCATCAAGGACGTGGTGCTGGAGTCGGCGATCACGACGATCATGGATTTCGAGGACTCCGTCGCCGCCGTCGACGCCGACGACAAGGTCGTGGGCTACCGCAACTGGCTCGGCCTCAACCGCGGCGACCTCACCGAGGAGGTCAGCAAGGGCGACAAGACCTTCACCCGGGCGCTCAACGAGGACCGCACCTACACCGGCGCCGATGGCGGCGAGGTGACCCTGCCCGGGCGCAGCCTGATGTTCGTGCGCAACGTCGGGCACCTGATGACCAACGACGCCATCGTCTTCGACGCCGACGGACAGGACGGCGCGGAGGTTCCCGAGGGTATCCAGGACGCGCTGTTCACCAGCCTGATCGCCATCCACGGGCTGCGCAGCGGCTCGGACAACGACGGGGCCAGCGGCCCGCTGGTCAACAGCCGCACCGGGTCGATCTACATCGTCAAGCCCAAGATGCACGGCCCCGAAGAGGTGGCATTCACCTGCGAGCTGTTCAGCCGGGTGGAGGACGTGCTGGGCCTTCCGCAGAACACCCTGAAGGTCGGCATCATGGACGAGGAGCGCCGCACCACGGTCAACCTCAAGGCCTGCATCAAGGCCGCCGCGGACCGGGTGGTGTTCATCAACACCGGGTTCCTGGACCGCACCGGTGACGAGATCCACACCTCGATGGAAGCCGGGCCGATGATCCGCAAGGGCGCGATGAAGTCGACCGACTGGATCAAGGCCTACGAGAATCAGAACGTCGACATCGGGCTGGCCACCGGGTTCTCCGGGCGGGCCCAGATCGGCAAGGGCATGTGGGCGATGACCGAGCTGATGGCCGACATGGTCGAGCAGAAGATCGGTCAGCCCAAGGCCGGTGCGACCACCGCCTGGGTGCCCTCGCCGACCGCGGCCACCTTGCACGCGATGCACTACCACGAGGTCGACGTCTATGAGGTGCACGCCGAGCTGGCCGGCAAGAAGCGCTACACCATCGACGAGTTGCTGACCATTCCGCTGGCCAAGGAGCTGGCATGGGCGCCCGAGGAGATCCGCGAGGAGGTCGACAACAACTGTCAGTCGATCCTGGGCTACGTGGTCCGCTGGATCGATGCCGGCGTCGGGTGCTCCAAGGTGCCGGACATCCATGACGTCGCCCTGATGGAGGACCGGGCCACCCTGCGCATCTCCAGCCAGTTGCTGGCCAACTGGCTGCGGCACGGCGTGATCACCGAAGACGACGTCAAGGCCAGCCTGCGCCGGATGGCAGCGGTGGTCGACGAGCAGAACGCCAAGGACCCCGAGTTCCGGCCGATGGCTCCGGATCCGGAGAACAACATCGCGCTGCAGGCCGCCCAGGAACTCATCCTCGCCGGCGGGGAGCAGCCCAGCGGCTACACCGAGCCGATCCTGCACCGCCGCCGCCGAGAGTTCAAGGCAGCTAGTAACATTGGCTGACGCAGCGCTCAGCGCACCGACATCGGCGTCGACGACGACATCGATGTCGGTGACGGTCACGGACATTGTTTCGGAGAAGGACGCGGGCAGGGGCATGGACAGGTATGGGAAGACATAGCCTTCCCGACCCGGACGAGTCGGACGAGCAGCCCGATGAGCCGCCGACCGAGCGGTTCGGTTCCGGCGCCGGTTCGCCCGGCGCGGGAGAGTCCGACGCCGGAGAATCCGTTGGTGGTCAAGCCGACGAGTTCGGCTACCTGGCACCACCGTCGGCGCAACCGCCACCTCCCCCGCCGCCACGGTCGGGACGACCGCAGCACGGTGGCGACTGGGACGGCGGCGAGTGGACCGGCAGCCACCGCGCGGTCACCCCGGCGCGGCGCAGCCTCAGCATCGGTGTGATCGTCGCCCTGGTCAGCGTCGTCGTCGTGGTGGGAGCAGTCATCTCATGGCGCTTCTTCGGTGACGCACTGTCCGATCGGTCCAACGTGGCGGCCGCACGCTGCGTCGAGGGCGAGGTGTCGGTGGCCGTCGTCGCTGACCCGGCCATCGCCGACCCGGTGACCGCGCTGGCACAGCGCTACAACGAGAACGCCGACCCGGTCGGGGACCGCTGCGTCAACGTCACCGTGCTCCCGGCCGACTCCGACCAGGTGCTCAACGGATTCACCGGGGAATGGCCGGCCGACCTCGGCGAACGTCCGGCGTTGTGGATCCCGGCCAGTTCGGTTTCCGTGGACCGGCTGGAGGCCGCCACCGGAGCCCAGACCGTCAGCGACAGCCGCTCCCTGGTGACTTCACCGGTGGTGCTCGCCGTGCCGCCGGCCCTCGAGGCCGTCCTCGGCGACCAGAACTGGGGTACCTTGCCGGGCCTGCAAACCGACCCCGCCGGCCTGGACAAGCTCGGCTTGCTGGGATGGGGCGGGCTGCGCCTGGCGCTTCCGCTGTCGCAGGACAGCGACGCGTCCTATCTCGCGGCGGAGGCGGTGGCGGCCGCGGCCGCCCCGCCGGGGGCCCCTGCCACGGCCGGGCTGGGTGCGGTCAGCACAATGCTGGCCGCCGGGCCGGACCTGGGCGACACCGACGCTGCGACGGCTTTCGACGCGATGCTGGACGTACCGGATCCGTCCACCGCACCGGTGCACGCCGTGGTGACCACCGAGCAGCGTCTGTTCCGGCAGTCCGCAGACCTGCCCGACGCCTCGTCGAAGCTGGCGTCCTGGCTGCCCCCCGGCCCGACGGCGATCGCCGACTTCCCCACCGTGCTGCTCGACGGCGACTGGCTCGCTGAAGAACAGGTCACCGGGGCCAGCGAGTTCGCGCGTTTCCTGCGCAAACCCGAGCAACTCGCCGACTTCGCCGGCGCCGGCTTCCGGGCCGAAGGAGCCGAACCGCCGGCCAACGACATCGTCGGCTTCGGCCCGGTGTCCGACCCGCTCAACGTCGGTGACGGTGCCCTGCGCGCCAGCATCGCCGACACGTTGGCGGCCCCCGCGCAGAGCTCGACCGTGACGATCATGCTCGACCAGTCGATGCCCACCGACGACGGCGGGCAGCCCCGGCTGGCCAACGTGGTCGATGCGCTCACCACCCGGCTGCAGGCGCTGCCACCGGACTCCGCGGTCGGGTTGTGGACCTTCGACGGGGTCGCCGGGCGCTCCGAGGTCAGCACCGGCCCGCTGTCCGAACCGGTGGACGGCCTTCCCCGTTCCGAGGTGTTGGCCGCCGACCTGCAAGGCCAGACCGCATCCGGCGGCGGGGCGGTGTCGTTCACCACGCTGCGGCTGGTCTACACCGAGGCGTCCGCGGCTTTCCGTGCGGGGCAGCCCAATTCAGTGCTGGTGATCACCGCCGGGCCGCACACCGACCAGTCGCTCGGGGGTGAGGGGCTGCAACAGTACATCAGCGGCGCATTCGACCCGGCCGGTCCGGTGGCGGTCAACGTGATCGACTTCGGCGACGACTCGGACCGCCCCACCTGGGAGGCCGTCGCGCAGACCACCGGCGGCAGCTACGTCAGCCTCGAGAGTTCGAACGCGCCGGAGCTCACGGCCACCATCACCGACATGTTGTCCTGATCGTCGCCTGGGCCCCGGCACGTCCGCGGGGCTCAGGCGAAGGCCTCCACCGGCGGGCACGAGCAGACCAGGTTGCGGTCGCCGTAGGCCCCGTCGATCCGGCGGACCGGTGGCCACACCTTCGGACGGAAGGCCTTTCCGAGCGGATAGGCCGCCTGCTCGCGGGTGTAGGGATGGTTCCAGTCGGCGGTGAGCAGGCATTCCGCGGTGTGGGGCGCGCCCACCAGCGGATTGTCGTCGGCCGGCCAGGAGCCCGAACCGACCTGGTCGATCTCGGCCCGGATGGCGATCATCGCTTCGCAGAAGGCGTCGACCTCGGCCAGTGATTCGCTCTCCGTCGGCTCCACCATCAACGTGCCGGCGACCGGGAAGCTCATCGTCGGGGCGTGGAAACCGTAGTCCGCCAGTCGTTTGGCAACGTCGTCGACGGTGACGCCGGTGTTCTTGGTGATCGCCCGCAGATCGAGGATGCATTCGTGGGCCACCATGCCGTGCTCTCCGGTGTAGAGCACCGGGTAGTACTCGTCGAGCCGGCGGGCGATGTAGTTCGCCGAGGCGATGGCCACCAGGGTCGCCGCCCGCAGGCCTTCGGCGCCCATCATCCGGATGTAGGCCCAGGTAATCGGCAGGATGGAGGCCGACCCGTACGGGGCCGCCGAAACGGTGCGGGTGTCGCCGAGCTCTTCGGCCAGCGGGTGACCGGGCAGGAACGGGGCCAGATGGGAACGCACCGCCACCGGACCGACACCGGGGCCGCCTCCGCCGTGCGGGATGCAGAACGTCTTGTGCAGGTTCAGGTGGCTCACGTCGCCGCCGAACCGGCCCGGACGCGCCAGCCCCACCAGCGCGTTGAGGTTCGCACCGTCGACGTACACCTGGCCGCCGGCATCGTGGACCGCCGCGCAGATGTCGGCGACGTCCTGCTCGTACACGCCGTGGGTGGAGGGATAGGTGATCATCAGCGCCGAGAGCCGATCCGCGTGCTGGCTGACCTTGGCGCGCAGGTCGTCGAGGTCGACGTCGCCGTTCGTGCGGCAGCCCACCACGACCACCTTCATGCCGACCAGCGCCGCTGACGCGGCGTTGGTGCCGTGCGCGCTGGACGGGATCAGGCACACGTCGCGCCCGGACTCGCCGCGCTGGGCGTGATAGGCCTGGATGGCCAACAGCCCGGCGTACTCCCCCTGCGATCCGGCGTTGGGTTGCAGGGACACCTCGTCGTAGCCGGTGATACCGGTGAGCCAGGACTGCAGATCGGCGATCAAGCGGCGCAACCCCGGAGTGTCCGAGGCAGGGGCGAACGGGTGCTGGCGAGCGAATTCGGGCCAGGTGATCGCCTCCATCTCGGCGGCCGCGTTGAGCTTCATCGTGCACGACCCGAGCGGGATCATGCTGCGGTCCAGCGCGATGTCCTTGTCGGCGAGGGAGCGCAGATAGCGCATCATGTCGGTCTCGGTGCGGTACCGGGTGAACGCCGGATGGGTCAGGAAGTCCGAGGTGCGGGTGGCGATGTCGGCCACCCCGGCAGCAGAAGCCGGCGCCGGGTCGACGCCGAACACCTCGAGCACCGCCGCGACATGAGCGTCTGTGGTCGTCTCGTCACAGGCCACCGACACGCGATCGGCGTCGACACCCCAGATGTTGATGCCGCGCTGCTTGGCCGCGGCGGTGAGCTCGTCGGCGCGGCCCGGCACCCTGGCCAGCACCGTATCGAAGAACGCGTCGTGCACGATCTCGACCCCGCCGGCCGACAGGGAGGCTGCCAGTGCCCGGGCATGACCGTGCACACGCTGCGCGATCGCGGTGAGCCCGGCCGCACCGTGGTAGCTGGCGTACATCGCGGCCATCACCGCGAGCAGGACCTGCGCGGTGCAGATGTTGCTGGTGGCCTTGTCACGCCGGATGTGCTGTTCGCGGGTCTGCAGCGCCAGCCGGTAGGCCGACGTGCCGTCGGCGTCCTTGGAAACCCCGACCAACCGGCCCGGCAGCTGCCGCGCGTGTTGGGCGTGCACCGCCAGGTATCCGGCGTGCGGGCCGCCGAAACCCATTGGCACACCGAATCGCTGGGTCGTGCCGAATGCGACGTCGGCG
Source organism: Mycobacterium sp. ABE4_509 (assembly GCF_056160785.1). Classification (NCBI taxonomy): domain Bacteria; kingdom Bacillati; phylum Actinomycetota; class Actinomycetes; order Mycobacteriales; family Mycobacteriaceae; genus Mycobacterium; species Mycobacterium sp. ABE4_509. The sequence goes on from NZ_JBSWXU010000107.1 coordinate 13,329, forward strand.
CCGATGTCGCCGGGCGGGGTGACCATCGTCAGCGCCAGCAGGTCGGCGCCGACCGCCACCAGCGCGCCGCGCTCGTGGGCCTCGGTGATGAGTGCTCTCCAGTCGACGACCGCGCCACCGGCCCCGGGCAGCTGGGTGATCACCCCGAAGAAATCGCCGTCGGGCAGCCCGTCGCGCAGGTCGGCGGTGACGATCTCGATACCGAGCGGCTCGGCGCGGGTGGCCAGCACCGCCGCGGTCTGCGGGTAGACGTCGGCATCAACGACGACGCGGCGAGCCCGGCCTCCACGCACCGCGCGGTGCATCAGCGTCATCGCCTCGGCCGCCGCGGTGCCCTCGTCGAGCATCGACGCGTTGGCGACCTCCAGGCCGGTCAGGTCGGTGACCATCGTCTGGAAGTTCAGCAGCGCCTCGAGCCTGCCCTGGCTGATCTCGGGCTGATACGGGGTGTAGGCGGTGTACCAGGCGGGGTTCTCCAGGATGTTGCGGCGCAACACCGGAGGGGTGAAGGTGTCGAAATAGCCCTGGCCGATCATCGACACGGCGACGTTATTGGAGTCGGCCAGCGCGCGCAGTTCGGCCAGCGCCTCGGCCTCCGAAGCCGCGGGCGGCAGATGCTCCAGACCGGGTGCCGGCCCCGCCGGCGTCACCGCATCCAGAATCCCGGCCGGCAGGGCCTTGGCCGCCAGGTCGTCGAGCGAGGGCACTCCGATGGTGCTGAGCAGGGTGCCGACGGCCGCATCGTCGGGCCCGACATGGCGGTCGACGAAGGTCAGCTCGGAACGGGGTGTGTGGTGATCGGACACTGGTGATATCTCCCGACGAGTGCCGCGGGCGCGAGGAGCGCGTGCGAACCGGCTCCTCCCCCTCTGTCGTCCACCCGGACCGGGCTGCCTGAGAGATTCGGCCGCGGCGGCGGTGTGTGCGCCGCGCAGACCTTTCCCCATGGGCGGGTGCACCCCCGACGAGGCGGACGCACCACTTTCCAGAGGCATCGGGGCCTTACGCGGTCCTGGGGCCTGAGAGGTTGACGGAGAGGTGTTGCTCCTTCGGCGCCCGTGGCTGGCGACCACGGAACTCTCCCGCGTGAGGGCGATGCGTCACTGAGTCTACCCAGGGTTTCCCAGGCGGCAATCCGGTGCTCAGCGGCGCGCCGTCTGATCGGCTCAGCCGCGCGATGATCTGATCGGCTCAGCCGCGCGATGATCTGATCGGCTCAGCCGATCTTGCGGTCGCGGTGTTTCCGCCGGGACGCCAGTTCGTCCTCGGGCGAGGAAATCGACTCACCGCCGTCAGCGCGTTCGCCGGGGAATTCGGCGATCGCACCGGTCAGCTCGCGCATCGCGCCCGACACCGCGATCCCGAACACGCCCTGCCCACCCTGGAGCAGGTCCACCACTTCTTCGGCCGACGTGCACTCGTAGACCGTGGTGCCGTCGGAGAACAGCGTGATGTTGGCCAGATCCTGCACGCCGCGCTGACGCAGGTGGTCCACCGCGACACGGATGTTGTGCAGCGAGATGCCGGTGTCGAGCAGCCGCTTGACGATCTTGAGGACCAGGATGTCCTTGAACGAGTACAGCCGCTGGCTGCCCGAGCCCGCGGCTCCCCTGATCGACGGCACCACCAGTGAGGTGCGGGCCCAGTAGTCGAGCTGGCGGTAGGTGATCCCGGCGATCTGGCAGGCGCTGGGCCCGCGGTAGCCGACCAGCTCGTCGGGCACCGAATCGTCGGGGAACAGCCCGCCCTGGACAGGCTCTGCGGCCACCCGGGGAGCGTCCGCCTGAGGGGAGCCGGTGTCCAGATCCAATTGCTCCTGGCGTGGCGTGTCTCCCACTTGTCGAATCCTCTCGCCGATCGAACCCGCGTCCGTGACCTGCGTGGGCGAACGTGTACCCAGCCCCTGTGAACTGCCCTGTGAACTCTGTTCGAGCATACGCCGGAGAGCTATCCCTGACTGCCCGTCGGGACCAAGTATGGCTGCCCGATCGGCACCGCAGCGAAACGCACCCGCGTGTCGAGCACGACGAGACTCATCCGTAACCAACCGGCAGGGCCGGGTTTCTACCGTTCAGGTCGCCTTGAAGTCGTCCGGGGACACACTGTCGAGAAATTCCTTGAACTTCTCCACCTCGTCCTCACGCACGGTGCCGTTGGCCTCGTCGTCGGCCTCGTCCGGGATCAACAGACCCGCCTCGGCCAGCACCGCCTCCTCCACGTAGATCGGTACGCCGACGCGCAACGCGATGGCCACCGAGTCCGAGGGGCGGGCCGACACCTTGATGTCGCGGTCGAAGATCAGATCGGCGTAGAACGTGCCCTCCTGCAGATCGACGATCCGCACCTCTTTGAGCGAATGGCCAAGCGCAGCAATGACATCTCGAAACAAGTCGTGCGTCAGCGGCCGGGGCGGCTCCACACCCTGTTGCTCCAGGGCGATGGCCGCGGCCTCGGACTGCCCGATCCAGATCGGCAGATAGCGGTCGCCGTTGGACTCCCGCAGCAACAGAACGGGCTGGTTGCGGGGCTGCTCAACTCGAATGCCGACCACACGAACCTCACCCATTTGTGCCTGCCCTCCGCACCGGTGTGCTGCTACTTCTCATCCAGCCGACCGAGGCCGGATATGACGGGTAACCCGTCACGGCGAGTCTAGTCCTCAGCGATCGAGAACGTCGCGCACGGCCGACTTGATCAACGACGTGTGCAATGTGATGGCCAGCGCGGCCACTTCCCGCGCCAGTTCGTCGGCGCGGTCCCGGGCGCCGGCCTTCCCGCCCTTGACCACCGGGCCGGCGATCTGCGCGATGAGATCGGACTGCCGGTCGGCGGCAGACCGGAATGCCCGCAGATGGCGCGGCTCGACACCGTAGTCCGCCAGCGCGCGCGCACACTGGGCGATCACCACCGCGTGTTCGTCGAACAGGGCGGTGCCGGCGCTCTTGAACATCGGGGTGATCACCCCCGCCTTCACCAGAGCGTTGAGCAGGTCCTCCCCGACGCCGGAGCGCTCCAGCAGATCGTCCCGGGTGAGCCGGACCTGAGCCGGACCGACCCCGGAGCGTCCCGCGGTGACCGCGGCTTCCCCGGTCACCGTCACCAGGCGCGGGGTCGGGTAGGCCCCTGGATGGTCCGGGGTGGCGGCGCCCGCGCTCGGGGGGAGCTCACCGTCGGGCTGGGCATCCAGCTGGGCCTTGATCACCTTGAGCGGCAGATAGTGGTCCCGCTGGGCGGTGAGAATGAACCGCAGCCGGGCGCAGTCGTAGGCGGTGAACCTGCGATACCCCGACGCCGTGCGTTCCGGCGTCACCAGCCCCTCGGCCTCCAGGAAGCGGATCTTGGAGATCGTGACGTCGGGGAACTCCTCGCGCAGCAGATCGAGCACAACCCCGATCGACATCCCGTTCAACGCGGGGGTGTCGGGTTGCGTCATCGCTCGCTCACGCCGATTCGTCGGTGTCGGTCAGTGGTCAGGTCAGTCGGCTGAGCCGCTGTCCTCGCCTTTCGGTCCGGTCAGGAAGACCAGGCGGAACTTGCCGATCTGGACCTCGTCGCCGTTGGTGAGCACCGCGGAGTCGACCGGCTCGCGGTTGACGTAGGTGCCGTTGAGGCTGCCCACGTCGACAACCTGGAACTCGCCGTTCTCCAGCCGGAACTCGGCGTGCCGGCGGCTCACGGTGACGTCGTCGAGGAAGATGTCGCTGTCGGGGTGCCGGCCGGCCGAAGTCGTCGGCTGGTCGAGCAGGAAGCGCGACCCGGCGTTGGGACCCCGCTTGACCACGAGCAACGCGGAACCGACCGGGAGGCCTTCGACGCCGGACACCGCACTCTCGCCGCTCGCGGCGGGCGGCGCGTCGAGTTCGTTGAGAAAGTCGGCGCGGAACACCGATGTCGTCTCTACGGTGACTTCCTCAGAGTCAGCCCCAGAGTTGAAGTCCTTGTCCGTCACCCATTGCTCCTCACTGGCTGCCGTAGCGGAACCCGGCCGGATTTCCGGGGGTTACGCCGCTGGTGTCGACCGTACCGTGCAGCGGGCCGCATTGTGCGCACCACCGCCGGATCGGCTCGTTGCCGTCGGTCTGCAAGACCCTAACAACACCTCAATCGGTGGCGTGGGCGCGGTAGCCGTCCGCGTCGAGCAGCTCGCCCAGCGCGCTGGCCAGGTCAGCGGCGTCGGCCTGCAGCTCCACCAGCCACCCCTGGCCGTAGGGGTCGGAATTGACCAGCTGGGGATTGCCCTCCAGATCGCCGTTGACCGCAACGACTTTCGCGGTGATCGGCGAGTACAGGTCCGAAACCGACTTGGTCGACTCGACTTCGCCGAACGACTCGCCCGCCGCCACCTCGGAGCCGACGTCGGGCAGCTGCACGAACACGACGTCACCCAGCGCGGACTGCGCGAAGTCGGTGATGCCGACCCGTACCGTGTCGTCGCCGGTCTTGGCCACCCACTCGTGTTCGACGGTGTATGACAGCTCGGCGGGAATCTCGCTCACGGCACTCCTCGGTTCCTCGGTTTCTGACAGTGATGTGCAGGTGGTGCTCACTTGACTGGCTGAGCGTATTGGCGGGGTTTCGGTTGCCGCAAGGCGGTGACGTCGACCCGGTCGGATTGTTCTATCACCATGGTGCCGCCGACGCGTTCGATGCTGTCGGTGGCACCGCCCGGAATGTTCATCGCCGCGGCCAAGGTGGGTGGATCGCCAATCGCCAGAACCGAATACGGCGGGTTGAGCGTGGTGGAGTCCACCACCAGCGCACCGGGGTTGCCGACGATCCAGGTGTCGACCCCCACCCGCACCGAAATCTGCTCGCCGCCGCCGCTGCCGCGGATCTCGAGAGCCTCGGCCCCCGCCGCGCGCAATTCGTTGATCACATCGAGCATCGACTCGGGAGCGACCCCGCGCGCCGGGTCCTCGATGCTCAGCCTCACACCGGGGCCGGTCGCCGGCACGGTGCCGATCAGGATGGACAGCGCCGCCAACCGCGCCTGGGCGTTCTCGATCGCCGCCTGGTCGCTGCTGCCGGAGGCCTGCAGGTCGGCCAGTGTCTGCTGCAGTTCGGCGACCTCGGTGTTCAGTGCCGCTTCACGCTGTTGCAGAGAGTCCAGCAGTACCAGCAGGTCAGCCGGGCGCGCCGTCTCCAGCGAGTCCCCGGAATCGGTCTGTCGGACCTGGGTGGCGATCGCGACGCCCAGCAGCAGGCACAGCAGCACCGCGAGCACACCGAACACCATCGACGAGCGTCCGGACGACGGTGCTGTGCCCGGCGCGGTCGCGCCGTCGTCGTCGGGACGCTCGCGGTGGGCTTCGGGCGGCATTTCGTGGCGGCCCTCGTGCCGCCCCCGGTGCTGGTGCTCGCCGGTCATGCGCCGAACAGCCGCCGCCGCAGCGCTGCGGCATTGCCGAAGATGCGGATACCGAGCACGACGATGATCGCCGTGGACAGCTGGGTGCCCACCCCGAGCTGATCGCCGACGTAGACGATAACCGCCGCCACCAGGACGTTGAAGACGAACGAGACCACGAACACCTTGGAGTCGAAGATGTCTTCCAGGTAGGCGCGAAGCCCGCCGAACACCGCGTCGAGGGCCGCCACCACGGCGATCGGCAGGTAGGGCTGGACGACCTCGGGCACGCTGGGATGCAGCACCACACCGAGCACGATGCCGACGACGAGTGCGACGATTCCGATCAATTGGGACCAATCTCTTGAGCGAAGTTGACTTCTCTGACCGACCCGGCCGGCAGCGCGAGCCCGTCACCGCCGGAAACGCTGACCCCCACGCCGTAGGACGTCTCCAGCAACCGCAACCGCTGCAGGCCCGAGCTGTGGTCGAAGGAATCCTGCATCGCGTGCGGCGGGCCCACCGCGAGGATGACATAGGGGCTGGAGATCGGCTGGTTGTCGACCAGGATGCCGCCGCCGGCCTGGCGGATGGTGACGCCCGGGCCCAGCCGCACCCCGCCGACCGAGATCGCCTCGGCTCCGCTGACCCACAGCGAGTTGACGACCAGCTGCAGATCTCGGTCCAGGATGACCTGCCTGCTGCCCTCCACCCGCTGCTTGGAGACGTCGGTGAGGTCCGGCGTCATGCCGGGGTCGGTGACGGTGATGGTCAATCCGGGCCCGATCACCGGGGTCGCCGCCGCCGCGAAATCCGCCTCGTCGAGGTCGGCGAGCAGCTGCCGGCCCAGCGCGTCGCCCTCCAACCGGTTGCGCCGCGCGGCGGCCGTGTCGGCGGCGAGGGCGTTGCGGTGTTCGGTGAGCTCCTCGGTGGTGGCCTGCGTCGCGCGGACGCTGTCGGCCAGGACCTGTTGTGATTCGCGCATCCGGGGTGCGGTGGCCTGCGTCTGGGACCAGGCCAGCACGAACACCGTGGCGAGGGCCACCGCGGCGACGACCTGCCACGCCCGGTCGGCGGCCCGCCGGCGGGTGCGGCCCTGCTG
>NZ_JBSWXU010000108.1:0-19310 GCF_056160785.1 Mycobacterium sp. ABE4_509
GGCGTGCTGCGCGCTGCCGGTCGCGGTGGGGTTACCGGCCACCTTGAGCGCGCTGATGCCGACCGTCCGCGGCGGCTCGAGTTCCAGCAGCGACCCCCGCGACGGCAGCCCGCCGCGGGAGGGGTCGTGGTGCGCCGCCACCGCGATCATCGGCTGGCTGAATTCCGCGGCACGCGCCGGGAACTCCAGGTCGCGCCAGTCCCCCTCGCCGGTGAGCAGCGCGTAGTCGAAGCAGTGCGTCCAGTGCTGCAGAGCGAAGTTGGAACCGTCGGGTGTGGTGCGGCGGGGTGGGTCGATCCAGGTGCCCGACGGCCATCCGGTGCACGACCTCATCAGCGAGGTCTGCAGGGTGCCGTCGAGGTCGACCGCGAACCCGGGGACGCCGCGGTTGACGACCGCCACCGACCGGGACTCGACGTGTTCGCCCACCACGTCCTGATCCACCTCGATCTCGGCGTCGGCGAGGTCGCCGATCAGCGCCGCGACCGCCGCGGCGGTGTCGCCGACGGCGCCCACCACCAGCACCGGCAGCGCGGCCGGGTCGCGCAGGTCGGCGCCGGGCACCCAGACCTCGGCCAGTGGCTCGGCGGCGGGGACCCACACCCGTTCACCCCCGGGTGCACCGGCCAACACCGCCGCGGTGAATGCATTGGCCTGCCGATCCCCCACGCTGATCCGGACATCGGGCAGGTTGGAGTCGACGGCCAGATCGCCGTAGCGCGGCGCCCCGGCCGCTGAGCAGGTCGCGGTCACCCCGGCCCGGGCCAGCGCGGTCATCAGGTCACGGACCGCGGCGTCGGTGGCGGCATCGGCGTCGGCGGGCACCACCACCTCGGCCACCGCGATCGCGCGGACCGCCCCACCGCGGAAGCGGACCCGCACCGTCGAGGACAGCCCGAACCAGCCGTATGCCGGGTTGTCCAGCGTATACGGGTGCACCGCGGTGTCGACGGCATCCGGGCTGGCATCCGGGCTGTGCGCCGTGTCGGGGGGGTGGAGCAGGCCGAAACCACGACCGATCACCGCGTTGCCGACCTCACTGACCGGCGTCGCCCCCGGTACCGGGCAGGGCCAGCGCAGCCGTAGCAGTTGGTCTGCGCCGGTGAAGTCGTCCACCACGGTGCGGCAGTCCAGGCGATCGGACCCCGTCCACAGCGTGAGCGTCTGGGTGTAGCTGAGCAGGCCGGGGATCTCACCGGTCACCACCATCCGTTCGCCCAGGTCGCTGCGATAGCACCGGACCGAGGTCGCCGGCACCTGCGCGGAGCTGGTGACCGGCCCCTTGGGCAGCAGGTGCCACGGCCCCTCCCCGGCCGTGGGGTGCGCGGGGTATTCGTCGTAGACGGCGAGTTCGTTGCCCACCCGCCCGGCGGCGATCAGTTCGCGGTCACCGGCGGTCAGCGAACTCACCGCCCCGCCGCGGGCGGGATCGGCCCGCAACCGGTAGTGGCCGTTGCCGATCTCGGGCTCTGCGCCGTCGGCCAGCGGCTCCCACCCCGGGCTCGTCCTGCCCGGCTGCAGCCGGAACGAACGCCAGCCCAGCGAGGGCACCTCGGCGGCCAGAAAGGTCAGGCAATGCCCGTCGTGGTCGATCACCGCGGGCACGGCGACCCCGTCGTCGTCGACCAGGTGGCCGTCCACCGGCTCCTCGAAATGCACGGTGACGATGTCGGAGCGTCCGTGCGCCAACGGGTTCCACACAACGACCGCCGCATCGCCGCAGGCCCGTGCGGAGGCGTTCCCCGGGGTTTCGACGGCCGACGACAACAACGTCAGCGCTCGGTCGCGGGCCCCGCTGCCCAGCTGCCAGGCGTCGCGCCAGCTGGTGAGCAGGTCCAGGTAGACCTGGTCGGACTCGGACCCGGTGATGGCGTCGTGGTGGGCGCCGTAGGCCAGCTGCACCCACGCCTTGGCCAGCGCAGCCTCGGGGTAGCTGGCGCCGGTCAACAGCCCGGCGACGGTCGCGAACCGTTCGGCCGCCAGCACCGCCTGTTCGGCGGCCCGGTTGGCCTGCTTGGTGTCGATGTAGGAGACGTCCTTGCCGGTGTAGATCGGGTTCATGTCGCGGGTCTGCGGCGAGGGCGTGACGCCGCGGGCATCCAGTTCGGCCCGCACCGCGGCGAAGAAGTCGCTGGGCAGCGCGCAGACGAACCTCGGCCACGTGTAGCGGGCGTTCCAGTCGCGGTGGATGTCGGTCACCCACTTGTTGGGTGGGGTGTAGTCGGTGCCGACCGGCAGCAGCACGTTGCGGGTCAGGGCGACCTTCTTCAGTTCGGTGAACAGCTGATACGTCGCCAGTTCGGCTTCCTGCAGCGACGGCGCCGAGTCCATCCACCAGCCCGCGGCGTAGTGCGCGGGCATGTAGTGGGTGAGCAGCCCCCGCCCGCAGGGAGCCAACCACTCGAACTCGCTGGCGAACTGCATCCGGGCGGGGTCGCCGTCGACGTCGTGCTCGCGCGCCATCGGACCCCACTGATGGTGGGGCCCGCGCGCCCAGGAACTCGACGTCAACCCGGCGTCGGCGGCCATCGCCGGGAACTGCGGGTCGTGGCCGAACACGTCGAGTTGCCATGCGGTCGCCGGATTCGCGCCGAGGATGTCGCGTTGAAAACCGATGCCGTGCACGAAGTTCCGGATCGCCGTTTCCGGGCCCGTGAGGTTGGTGTTGGGCTCGTTGTAGGTGCCGCCCATGATCTCGACCCGGCGCTGGCCGATCAGCCGGCGCAGATCGGCCCGCTCCTCGGGGTGGGTGTCCCAGAACGGCTTGAGGTAGTCCACCTCGGCGAGGACGAACTTGTACTCGGGTTCGCGTCTGGCCATCTCGAGATGGGCCCTGACGAGGTCGAACCCGTTGGTCTGCCGGCAGCCGCCGGGTGGATCCTCGGTCCAGCGGCTGGTGTAGGCGCCCTGGGTGTTCCACCACACCGGGTCGTAGTGGAAGTGGCTGACCATGTGCATGGTCCAGCCCGCCTCGGCGACGATGAAGTCGAACTCGACCGCGCCGGCACCGGCGGCGGCGCGCGCCGCCCGGGTCTGCCCGACCACCGGGTCGGTGACACGTACCGGCACCTCGACGACGTTCTCGCCCGGCCCGGCCTCGGCCCGACCGGTCAGCCCGGCTCCGTCGATGCGGATCGGACCGCCTTCGCCGGTGACGGTGACCCGAACGAGTTGCAGCGGTTCGTCGGCCGGACCGGTGAACAGCTCCGTCGACTCGGCGGAGGTGACGTGCACGCCAGCACCCTACGGTGCGCCGCGGCCCCCGGGGCCCGGATCGGTGCCCACCACCAGTCGAATCGGTCGAAATCGGTAGCCGAGGCAACGCACCCCCGCGCGACAGCGGGCATCGGCATCGGGCGGTCGCGGATCGGCTCGGCGCTGCGGCCCGCGCCGGCGTCATCGGTCGCTCGGCACAAACCGTCACCGCTGTGGCAGCATGTGTGGCTTCGCTCCGTAACGATGCGTGGCTCCGCACCGATGAACGAAATACACCCAAACCAGAGGAGATCGCCGATGACCGCACCCACCGACACCCTGGCCCGTGGACTCAGGAAGGTGGGCTTGATCGGCCTGGGAGGGTTGGCCGCGGGCACGCTCGCCGTCGGTCTCGGCAGCGGTACAGCCAACGCCGACATCGACGAGATCGGCCCCAGCCCGACGGTGACGAGCCGGCAGGCCTCGCAGAACTCGGTCATCCGGATCAACGACTACGGCGTCGCGCGCGGCATCGCCGAGGCGCGCCTGGCCGACGCCGGCGAGATCAGCGCGCACGGCGAGATCCGCGACACCGTCAAGGCCGTCCCGGGCGGCAAGGCCCGCGGGTTCCGCGGCGGTTTCCCGTTCGGCCCGGCCATCGGCGAGTGGTGATCCGGCAGGGCTGACTTCTCGTCAACCCGGGCATGCGCGGGTGAGCCGCGCAGCCATCGCGCGCACCGCGGCCACCATCTCGGGCGGCCCGAGAACCTCGAATTCACAGTCGGGAAGCGCCAGCCACGGCACCATCCGTTCGGGTGCGTCGGCTCCGGTGGTGACGATGCACCTGTCCGGCCCGTCGGGCACGATGTCCACCGACCCGGCTGAGAAGGTCCGGGCGACGACCTCGGCGGGCGCGAAATAGCGCACCCGCGCGATGTGCGGATACGGCGCGGAGCTGATGGCGTGGCGCACGTAGGACGCCGCGTCGGGTGCCGGGCGGGGGGCGAAGGTGCTGCCGACTACGGCGACTGCGCTCATCCGGTCCAACCGTAGGGTGCGCCAGCCGTCGCGGTCACGGTCGAAGCACACCAGGTACCAGCGCCGCCCGGTGGTGACGAGCCGGTAGGGCTCCAGGCGTCGCCGGGTGGCGTTGCCCCGGATGTCGACGTAATCCGTGGTGACGTGCTCGTGGTCCCTGCTGGCGCGGGCCAGCGTCGTCAGCGTGCCGGGGTCGACCGGCGCGTCGGTGGCCGTTCCCAGCGTCACCGTCGCCTCATGCACCGCGCCGACCTGCGACCGCAGCCGTCCCGGCATCACCTGATCCAGTTTGCTCAGCGCACGCAGCGCCGCCTCACCGATTCCCGCGACGCTGCCTCCGGCGGCCACCCGCAGGCACACGGCCACGGCGACGGCCTCGTCGGGGTCGAGCAGTAGCGGCGGGAGCGCCGCACCGGCCCCGAGCTGGTACCCACCGCCGTGGCCGGGGCTGGCGTGCACCGGATAGCCCAGCTCGCGCAGCCGGTCGATGTCGCGGCGCACGCAGCGCGTCGTCACCCCGAGTCGACGGGCCAACTCCGCACCGCTCCATACCCGGCGGGACTGCAGCAGGCCGAGCAGCTGCAGGATCCGGGCGGTGGTCTCCGACACACCCGCAACTCTGCCACCCATTGCGGACCGAAGCTGTCCGCAATGGGTGCGAAGCTGGGTGCATGAGCAAGTCACTGGCCCCCCACCTGGCCGATCAGCTCGAATGGCACTGGCGAAACCAGCTGCGGCCGCGCCTCGACGGGCTGGCCGATGCCGAGTACTTCTGGTCGCCGGTGGCGCACTGCTGGGCGGTGCATCCGGACGGATCGCTGGACTACGAGTTCCCCTCGCCCGAACCGGCACCGTTCACGACGATCGGCTGGCGGCTCGCACACGTCACGGTGTTCGTCCTCGGGCTCCGTGGGCACCGCTACTTCGGCGGACCGCCGGTCGACCCCCGAACGCGGCCCTGGGCGCTCGACGCCGCCCTGGACCAGCTGGATTGGGCGTACCGGGTGTGGGCCGACGGGGTCGCCGGCCTGGACGACGAACGGCTGTTCCTGCCGCTCGGCCCCGCCGAGGGGCCGTGGAGCGAGAAGTCGATGGTCGACCTCGTCCTGCACATCAACCGGGAAGTGATCCACCACGGCGCCGAGATCGCCCTGCTTCGCGACCTGTACCTGCACAACCACCTCGAGGAGAGCTGACATGCCCGCCCTGCCCCCGCCCATCGCCGACGAGCGCTCCGGACTCCGCGCGTACCTCGCCGCACAGCAGTACGCGTTCCGCGCGATCGCCTACGGCCTGACCGACGACCAGGCCCGGGCCACCCCGTCGGTCAGCGTGTTGTCCATCGGGGGGCTGATCAAGCACGTGACGAACTGCCAGCGCGGCTGGATGCAACGGGTCGCCGCGGCGCCCGAACTGTTCGTCCGCGACACCCTCCCGTCGGACGTTCAGGCCGCCGACTACGGGAGCGAGTTCGTCATGCGCGACGACGAGACGCTGGCCGACGTCCTGGCGGCCTTCGAGGCGCAGAATGCCGAGACGATCTGGCTGGTGGAGTCCGCAGATCTGGGCGCCGCGGTGCCGGTCCCACCGAATGTGCCGTGGTTTCCCCAGGACATCGGCGCCTGGTCGGTGCGGTGGGTGCTGTTCCACATGATCGAGGAGCTCGCCCGGCACGCCGGGCACGGGGACATCATCCGCGAGAGCATCGACGGCGCGACCCTCTACGAGTTGCTCGCCGGCCTCGAGGGCTGGCCCGAGACCGAGTGGCTGACCCCCTGGACCCCAGCATCGGGGCGCTGACCGGACGTGGAGTGCGTTCGGCGGGGAACCGGCGCGGCTCAGCGAAGGACGAGGGCGAGGGCGATGTCGACCACGGCGTCGAGATCATCACCGAGGTCGCCGGCCAGCCACTGCTGCGCCACCTCGGTCATCGCGCCGGTGTACATCGCCGCCGCGACCAGGGCCGCAAGGGCGTCGCGGCCGGGCTGCAGCCGGGTGCCCTCGTCGAGCACCGATCTGCGCAGCAGCTCCTGCGTCGCCGCCCGGCGCACCGTGAGCACCGGGTTCGTCCGCGCATCGGTGAACAGCACCCGCCCGCGCCGCGGGTCGGCCGAGCTGAAGTGCAGCACCGCGTGCATCCCCGCGCGGGCCCGCGCGGGGATGGATTCGCCCGCGGCGGCCATCGCCTCGTCCACCACCGAACCGAGCTCGACGCTCACCCGGTCGTAGAGGGCACCGAGCAGTTCGTCGGTGTCCCGGAAGCTCTCATAGAAGTAGCGGGTGTTCATCCCTGACTCGCGGGACACCGAGCGCACCGACAGTGCCGCCTCACCGCCGTCTCCGAACAGCCTGAAGGCCGTGTCGAGCAGCCGCGTCCGCCGCTCGGCACGGCGGTCGACCAGCGGCACCCCAGCCCACCGGGTGGGGTTGGAGGTGCGACCGGGCATCGGCCCAGCGTAGGCCGCACTGGCCGGTTTCTCGCCGAATCCGGCCAGTCGGCACTACTCTGGTAACAGTCGTAACCACTGTTGGAGGCGTCCATGATTCTGCCGCACCACATCGTCGGGATCGCCGGGCGCCTGCTGAACGAGCGCTTCGACCGCGACGTACGCCGGCACTTCTTCCGCGGCATGCAATTCGGCGAACCGGCCGGCGACCCGGGGTGGTTCGGGCCGGGCAGCGCCGTCTGGCATGTGCACTCGCACACCCAGTCCCTGGTCTTCGGCCTGCAGTGCGCCGCCTACCTGGAACGTCTCGACCCATCCATCTACTGGATGGGCGTCCATCACTCCCGACTCGTCAAACCCGACACCAAGACCGATCCCGCCCCGCAGATCGACCCCGAGGGCTTCGCCGTGCGGCTGGGGCATTCCGTCGCGTTCTTCACCGGCACCGCATACGGATCGACACAGACCGCCGAGCGCCTGGCCACCGCGGTGCGCTCGATGCACCACACCATCAAGGGTGTCCGCCCCGACGGCGCCCGCTATGACGCCGACGATCCGGACTGGCTGCGGTGGAACTACGCAACCGTGGTCTGGGGCCTGGCCACCGCGCATGAGCTCTACCATCCGCGGCCGCTGCGGGGAGCCGGCATCGACCGCTACTACGGTGAGTTCGTGCGCATCGGGCATGCCCTCGGAGGCACCGACCTGCCCGCCACCAAGCGCGAGACGCTGGACTGCCTGAAGTCCTACCTGCCCCGGCTGGCCCTGACCTACGGGGCGGCGATGGCCACCGGGCCGAACGTGCCGATGCCGAAGAACGCGCTGGACTGGGCGGTGCGCGACACGATGCCGTCCTGGGCTCAGGAACTCATCCAGCATCGGAACCCCAACATCGTCGAACGCACCGCCCGCCGTGCGGTGGTGTGGTCGATCATCAACGGGATCCACGCGGCGTCCGGACCGTTGCCCGAGTTCGAGCAGGCCAAATCCCGGGTTGCCGCCGGCGTGGACCCCCAGCTGGCGCCGCACACGTTGCCGAGCTACCGGCCGGGCAGCGATCCGGTTCGCGACCGGGCCGCAGTCGAGCGCTCGCTGCGGTGAAGCCACCAACACCTGGCCCCGGGCCGCGCGCTGGGCTACCGTGGTTCCGTCGGGGGGCTCGGGCTAATTCGTACGAGGGGGATTCCGGCATGAAAAAGACCATCACCGTTGGCTTCGCCGCGGTAGCGCTGACCGCCGCAGCAACGCTCGGCACCGGCACTGCGTACGCGCAGGACCAGGAATGGGAGATGCCGTCGTTCGAGGGAATGACGCTCGCCGAGGCACAGAGTTCGTGGAGTTCACTCACCGGCGGCGCCAGCGAGCTGGGCACCAAGGTCATGAACACCAACTCTCTGCAGCCGATGAACCCCGCCACCTGGGAGGTGTGCGGACAGAAACCCAGGCCGGGTAGCACCGTCTCGGCCAGCTCCTCGGCAGCGGTCGCGGTCGCGCCGCCGAACAGCTGCTCGCACCCCTAGCGGCGTCGACACACCGGGCGTGCGGTGTGACCCGGTCCACACCTTTTTCCCCTGACCGGCCGCTTTTGAGACACTGCACCTATGAGCACACCCCGAAAAGCGCAGCACCGTGAGGTTGCCAGGCTGGACCGGGTTCCCCTGCCGGTCGAGGCAGCCCGTGTCGGCGCCACAGGATGGCAGATCACTCGCACCGGCGCCCGGGTGGCCGCCCGACTCACCGGCCGAGGCTCCCTGCAGCAGAAGGTCGTCAAGCAGATCCCGCAAACCTTCGCCGACCTTGGGCCCACCTACGTCAAGTTCGGCCAGATCATCGCCTCCAGCCCGGGAGCGTTCGGCGAGTCCCTGAGCCGCGAGTTCCGCGGCCTGCTCGACCGTGTCCCTCCCGCCGATACCGACGACGTGCACAAACTGTTCCGCGAGGAACTCGGGGACGAGCCGGCCAACCTGTTCAAATCGTTCGACGAGAAGCCCTTCGCGTCGGCGTCCATCGCGCAGGTGCACTATGCGACGCTGCACTCCGGTGAGGACGTGGTCGTCAAGATCCAGCGGCCCGGCATCCGCCGCCGGGTCGCCGCGGACCTGCAGATCCTCAAACGCGGCGCCCGGCTGGTCGAGTTCGCGAAGCTGGGTCAGCGTCTCAGCGCCCAGAACGTCGTCGCCGATTTCGCCGACAACCTCGCCGAAGAGCTCGACTTCCGGCTCGAGGCCCAGTCGATGGACGCCTGGGTGGCCCACATGCACGCCTCCCCGCTGGGCGAGAACATCCGGGTGCCCCAGGTGTACTGGGACCTGACCAGCGAGCGGGTCCTGACGATGGAACGCATCACCGGTGTCCGAATCGACGACGTCGCCGAGATCCGCAAGCGCGGCTTCGACGGCACCGAGTTGGTCAAGGCACTGCTGTTCAGCGTGTTCGAAGGCGGGCTGCGGCACGGCCTGTTCCACGGCGACCTGCACGCCGGCAACCTGTACGTCGACGACGACGGCAAGATCGTCTTCTTCGACTTCGGCATCATGGGCCGCATCGATCCGCGCACCCGCTGGCTCCTGCGCGAACTGGTCTACGCGCTGCTGGTCAAGAAGGACCACGCGGCCGCCGGCAAGATCGTGGTGCTGATGGGTGCGGTCGGCACCGTGAAACCCGAGGCGGAGGCCGCCAAGGACCTGGAGAAGTTCGCGACTCCGCTGACCCTGACATCGCTCGGCGATCTGAGCTACGCCGAGGTCGGTAAACAACTGTCGGCCCTGGCCGAGGCCTACGACGTGAAGCTGCCCCGCGAGCTGGTGCTGATCGGCAAGCAGTTCCTCTACGTCGAGCGCTACATGAAGCTGCTCGCCCCGAAGTGGCAGATGATGACCGATCCCACGCTGACCGGTTACTTCGCCAACTTCATGGTCGAGGTCAGCCGCGAGCACACCGACGAGCGCTTGCGCGAGGAGCAGACCGGCACCGACGAGCGCTTGCGCGAGGAGCAGACCGGCACCGACGAGCGCTTGCGCGAGGAGCAGACCGGCACCGACGAGGTCGAAGCGTAGATGAACCGCCGCACCGGAACGGCGAGGTCGGGCGAGCTCGACATCCACTACGAGGACATGGGCGACCCCGACGATCCGGCGGTGCTGCTGATCATGGGCCTGGGCGCCCAGCTGCTGGTCTGGCCCGACGGTTTCTGCGAGAAGCTCATCAACCAGGGCCTGCGGGTGATCCGGTTCGACAACCGCGATGTCGGCCTGTCGTCCAAACTGCCCGGCCGCCACGCGGGGTCCCCGTTGTTGGCGCGGATGGCCCGGTCGTTCGCCGGGATGACCAGCCCGGCCGGCTACACGCTCGAGGACATGGCCGACGACGCGGCGGCGCTGCTGGACCATCTCGGTGTCGACACCGCCCACGTCGTCGGCGGGTCGATGGGCGGGATGATCGCGCAGGTGTTCGCCGCACGGCACCACACCCGGACCCGCTCGCTGGGGGTGATCTTCTCCAGTAACAATCAGGCGGCGCTGCCGCCGCCGGGGCCGCGGCAACTGGCGGCGATCCTGGCGCGCCCCGCGGATTCCACCCGTGAGGCGATCATCGCCAACGCGGTCCGGGTCAACAGGATCATCGGCAGCCCCGGCTACCCGGCCGCCGAGGAGAAGCTCCGCACCGACGCCGCGGAGGGCTTCGACCGCTCCTACTATCCGGCCGGAGTGGGGCGGCATTTCGCGGCGATCCTGGGCAGCGGCAGCCTGCGCCGGTACGACCGTCAGATCAGCGCCCCGACGGTGGTGATCCACGGCAGGGCCGACAAGCTGATGCGACCGACCGGCGGACGGGCGATCGCGCGCGCCATCGACGGTGCCCGGTTGGTGCTCTTCGACGGGATGGGCCACGACCTGCCCGAGCCCCTGTGGGACGACATCGTCGGCGAGCTGAAGACCACCTTCGCCGAGGGCCGTCCGCGCGACTGAGCGGCACCGCTGCGTGGTGGCTGCGTGGTGGCCCAGCCGAGCGAAGGGGCGGTGGGAGCCCGCCGAACAGCCCCTCTGACATCGATTGGCTCCGATTGCAGGCCTACCGCTAGGCTGACGATTTCAGGCGCGTGTTTGCAGCAGGTCGAGCCGCGCTTTCGGTACGGTTTTCATCATCTCCGATCGACCGGGGGAAGCACAGAGCAGGGGAAACATGTCTGATCAATCCACGGGCACGAAGGATATGACGCCTCATTTCGAGGATATCCAGGCTCATTACGACCTCTCGGACGACTTCTTCGGGGTGTTCCAGGATCCGACCCGCAAGTACAGCTGTGCGTTCTTCACCGGCCCGAACGTCACGCTGTCGGAAGCTCAGATCGCCAACGTCGATCAGCACCTCGACCGGCTGGACCTCAAGCCGGGCATGACGCTGCTCGAGGTCGGCTGCGGCTGGGGGCTGACCCTGCAGCGGGCGATGGAGAAGTACGACGTCAACGTCATCGGCCTGACGCTGTCGAAGAACCAGAAGGCCTACTGCGATCAGTTGCTGAGCAAGATCGACACCGAGCGCACCTTCGATGTGCGCCTGGAGGGTTGGGAGCAGTTCCACAGCCCGGTGGACCGGATCGTGTCGATCGAGGCGTTCGAGCACTTCGGTTTCGAACGCTACGACGACTTCTTCAAGACCTGCTACGACATCCTGCCCGCGGACGGCCGGATGACGATCCAGAGCAGTGTCGGCTATCACCCCTATGACCTCGCCGAGCGCGGCAAGAAGCTGACCTTCGAACTGGCTCGGTTCATCAAGTTCATGATCACCGAGATCTTCCCGGGCGGCCGCCTCCCCACCACCCAGATGATGGTCGAGCACGGCGAGAAGGCCGGATTCACGGTGCCCGATGTGCTGTCGCTGCGCAATCACTACATCAAGACACTCGGGATCTGGGCCGACCGCCTGGAGCGCAACAAGGACGCCGCCGTCGCCGCCACCGATGAAGAGCACTACCAGCACTACATGCGGTACCTGAAGGGCTGCCAGTACTACTTCATCGACGAATCGATCGACGTCAGCCTGGTGACCTACGTGAAGCCGGCCATCGCCGCCTGACCGCGGCGCTGCGCGGGCCGCGAAACGATAGGGAATCACCCGATTCCATCAAGGGGCTCCGTCGATACCGTCGGGAGATGGACAACGGCGAGCGCGCCGGGAGCTATCTTGCCGAGTGGTACCTCCCGAACCTGCCCGAGACCACCGTCGACGACGTCGTCACGCGGTTGACGGTCGCCGCGTCCACGTTGACCGGCGAGGGCACGCCGGTGCGGTTGACGATGACCCTGTCCAACCCCACCGACGAGGTGCTCTACGGGGTCTTCGATGCGACATCGTCGGAGGCCGTGGTGGCCGCCTGCCAGCGCGCCGGCGTCCCTCATCTGCGGCTGTCGACCCCGGTGGTGGCGCGACTGACCCACCTGCCGACAGGTTGCCCGGATGACCGTCCGCTGCCCGATTTCCCACAGCATCTTTGAGAGCAACTCCGAGCTGAATTTGCTAGTGCAAGAAAGGCCGCCGCGTGCAATCTGTCGGCATGTCATCACACTGCCTAGAAAAGCGCAGGAGAACAGCCGGAATCGCACGGTCGCAGGCCGAGAAATCCGGGTTGGGCGTACGGGCAAGCCGATCCAGTGTTATGTTGCTGCGGGGATGCTTCTCGACCACCGCATCGAGGTCCACAGAGGGGGATGCGACCATCGATCCTCTGGTGAGCGCCTGAACCACCGTTCGTGGGGGGCAGTGGGAGGTAGCCGCGACCAGGTTTCGTGGTGGCCGAGGAGCATTCCCGACATCGAAAGAAACCCCGCACCGTAGCCGGTGCGGGGTTTCTGCAGTTCAGGGGGAATGCCAGCGGGCGGCGTGGCCCTCCTGGCCCTTTTAGGCCTCCGCGAAATTCCGGGTGACCGACGGGTCCACCGCAATCCCCGGGCCGGTCGTCGTCGACACGACGACCTTCTTCAGGTAGCGGCCCTTCGACGACGACGGCTTGGCGCGCAGGATCTCGTCGAGCGCAGCGCCGTAGTTCTCGGCCAGCTTGGCTTCGTCGAACGACGCCTTGCCGATCACGAAGTGCAGGTTGGCCTGCTTGTCGACGCGGAAGTTGATCTTGCCGCCCTTGATGTCCGACACCGCCTTGGCGACGTCCGGGGTGACAGTGCCCGTCTTGGGGTTGGGCATCAGGCCGCGCGGGCCCAGGATGCGGGCGATGCGGCCGACCTTGGCCATCTGGTCCGGCGTCGCGATGGCGGCGTCGAAGTCCAGGAAACCACCCTGGATCTTCTCGATCAGGTCGTCGCTGCCGACGATGTCGGCGCCGGCGGCCTCGGCGGCCTCGGCCTTGTCACCCACGGCGAACACCGCGACGCGGGCGGTCTTACCGGTGCCGTGCGGCAGGTTGACGGTGCCGCGCACCATCTGGTCGGCCTTGCGGGGGTCGACCCCGAGGCGGATCGCGACCTCGACGGTGGCGTCCTGCTTCTTCGACGATGTCTCTTTGGCCAGCTTCGCCGCCTCCAGGGGCGTGTACAGCCGGTCCTTATCGACCTTGTCGACCGCTTCGCGGTATGCCTTGCTGTTCTTGCTCATTGATGTCTCCTGGTTGATGAGTTGTGGTTCACGGGCCGATGCCAGCCCTCCCACGGATTGCTGCGACGAGATTGCGTCGAGGGTTCTGCGTGCTGCTGCAGCACCGCCCTCACCGCAATTTCGGCGTGGAAATCACTCGACTGCGGTCTGGTCGATCCGCAAGCTACTCGACAGTGATCCCCATCGACCGGGCGGTGCCGGCGATGATCTTGGACGCGGCGTCGATGTCGTTCGCGTTCAGGTCTTCCTTCTTGGTCTCGGCGATCTCGCGCACCTGGTCCCAGGTCACCTTGGCGACCTTGGTCTTGTGCGGCTCTCCGGAACCCTTCTGCACGCCGGCAGCCTTGAGCAGCAGCTTGGCCGCCGGGGGCGTCTTGAGCGCGAAGGTGAAGGAGCGGTCCTCGTAGACCGTGATCTCCACCGGGATGACGTTGCCACGCTGCGACTCGGTCGCGGCGTTGTACGCCTTGCAGAACTCCATGATGTTGACGCCGTGCTGGCCGAGTGCGGGACCGACCGGCGGGGCGGGGTTGGCCTGCCCGGCCTGGATCTGCAGCTTGATCAGCCCGGCGACCTTCTTCTTCGGGGGCATTGTTCCTTTCCTTTCTGCACGATTCAGGCGTGCTGCGTCGCGCTGTGCGCGACCGGTCACGCCGAAATCGCTAAATCTTGGCGACCTGGTTGAAGGTCAGTTCCACGGGGGTCTCGCGCCCGAAGATGGACACCAGCACCTTGAGCTTCTGCTGCTCGGCGTTGACCTCGCTGATGGAGGCGGGCAGCGTCGCGAACGGGCCGTCCATCACGGTGACCGATTCGCCGACCTCGAAGTCCACCTCGATCGCGGGCCGCTCGATACCGCCCGTCTCGGCCGCCGCGGCAGCCGCCGTCGAGGCGGCCTTCCCCGGCTTCTTCGCCGCCGCGGGCGGCAGCAGGAACTTCACCACGTCGTCCAGCGTCAGCGGCGAGGGCCGCGAGGTGGCGCCGACGAACCCGGTGACGCCGGGGGTGTTGCGCACCGCGCCCCACGACTCGTCGTTGAGCTCCATCCGGACCAGGATGTAGCCCGGCAGCACCTTGCGGTTGACCTGCTTGCGCTGGCCGTTCTTGATCTCGGTGACCTCTTCGGTGGGCACCTCGACCTGGAAGATGTAGTCACCGACGTCCAGGTTCTGGACACGGGTCTCGAGGTTGGCCTTCACCTTGTTCTCGTAGCCGGCGTAGGAGTGGATGACGTACCACTCGCCCGGCTTGAGCCGCAGCTCCTTCTTCAGCGCGACCGCCGGGTCCTCGTCCTCCTCGGCGGCGACTTCTGCTGCGGAGACCTCGTCGGCCCCCTCGATCGCGTCGCTCACCTCGGTCGGCGTGGCATCCTCATCGGCCCCTACCGCACCCGAATCGGGGGTCTCGGCATCGGTGTTGGTCGCGTCGACGTCCATGGTGTCGACGGTGTCACCCGAAGGCGCTTCGCCGTCGAAGCTAGTCACAGGTCAGTCCTCTCTCAATGTCACTACGTCAGCCGAACACCAGCATCACGAGCTTGCCCAGACCCAGGTCGGCGAAACCGATCAACGCCACCATGAAGGCCAGGAAGATCAGCACGACGGTGGTGTAGTTGACCATCTGTTTGCGGTTCGGCCAGATGACCTTGCGCAGCTCGCCGACGACTTCCTTGAGGAAGTTCACGACGTAGGCAATCGGGTTCCGCGACGGCCCGTCCTTGGGCTTCTTCGCGGTCTTCTTCGCGGGCTTCGAACCGTTCTTCGATCCGTCGTCCTTGGACCCCGCACCGTCGGTATCGGGCTTTTCGTCGGAGTCCTCGACGTCAGCGTCGGTGTCAGCGCCCACGGCGCGCCGCGACCGCTTGCCCGTCGGCCGCGTCGGCCGCGTCACGATCGCGCTCTGGCTGCGGGTATCACCCTCGTCGGTCGCTGCGCCTGTCGCTGCGCCGCTGTCGGTGCCGCCGGAGTCGGCACCGTCGCGCTCGTCGCTCACCGCTGCTTCCTTTTCTGATCGTCTGCGTTCATCAGGTGGTCACCTTCCAGTGTCCACGCTTGTCGAGTATTCCGTTGAGCAGGGGCGACAGGACTTGAACCTGCAACCTGCGGTTTTGGAGACCGCTGCTCTGCCAGTTGAGCTACGCCCCTTCGTGAAGAACTCTGCTGACCTTGCCATATGCGGCAACACCAACATCTGCGCGGGGCCCACACAATTCGCGCGCTCCCCGTTCGGTCGATCAGAGCCGACGGACAGCGCGCTTAACTGGGAAAACCCCGAGGTCCGAGTGTAGCGCGCCGCACCACCGAGTTACTAATCCGCGACGCCCGCTGGGGCGGCCGGGTCGTCCTCGCCGACCTCGTCCGGGTGCTTGACCGGCTTGCGCACCACCTGGCCGGTCTCCGGGTCCCAGCCGGCCGAGATCGAATTGTCACCTTCGTGGCCCATGAGCGTGGTGAACGACTCCATCACGATCTCACCGGAATCGTCGGTGAGCACGTTGCGGGTGGTGACGATGTCGGCCCCGAACCGCTCGTCGACCGACTGGACGTGCATCGTGCCGGTGACCCGGTCACCGTCGGTGATCGGGCGGTGGAACAGGAACCTCTGGTCGACCTGCACGATCTGCAGCGTCTCGAAGCCGAGATCGACGTGCTGGAAGAAGTGCCGCTGGATCATCACCGCGAAGATGGACAGGAACGTCGGCGGAGCGATCAGACCCGGATGGCCCAGTTCGGCGGCGGCCGCCTCATCGTGCGAGGCCGGATCGAACGATTTCACCGATGCCGCGTACTGGCGGATCTGTTCGCGCCCCACGACGAACACGTCGGGGTACGTCCAGACCATTCCGCGGATGTCGGTCTTGAGTGCCATGTCGCATACCTGCCTATGCCAGCTTCGCGGTGGCGACGGCGCGACCGAAGATCTTCTTTCCGCCGGCGGTCGCGGTCAGCGCGATCGTCACCAACTTCGTCTCGGGATCGGCGGATTTCACCCGGCCGTTGAAGACGATCTCGGCGCCCTTGCCGTCGTTGGGCACCGGCACGACGGCGGTGAAGCGCACGTTGAACTCGGTGACCGCACCGGGGTCGCCGACCCACGAGGTGACGTAGCCGCCGCCGAGCCCCATGGTCAGCATTCCGTGCGCGATCGCGGTGTCCAGCCCGACCTGCTTGGCGATGTCGTCATCCCAGTGAATGGGGTTCAGATCGCCCGACACACCGGCGTAGTTGACGAGGTCGGCCCGCGTCAGCGGGATGACCCTCTCGGGCAGTTTGTCGCCCACCTTGACCGAACTGAACTCACGCAGTGCCATCTGAAAAGCCACTCTCCCCGTCTTGTTCGCTGCGCCCAGCAAGGGTGGTATAGGACTCCTGGACAACGTCGCCGTTGTCGTTGCTGACGATGTTCTTGGTGACGATGATGTCGGTGCCGTGCGCCTTGCGGATCGAATCGATCCACACGTCGCAGTACAGCTTGTCGCCTGCGGTGATCGGCTTGATGAACTTCAGCACCTGATCGACCTGGACGATCTGGGCGTCGCTGATCGAGATCTTGTTGGCGGCGAACATGGCCGACTGCGCCTGGTAGCCGAACACCGAGATGAACGTCAACGGCGAGGGCAGCGCGTCGTAGCCCAGCTCGGCGGCAGCCGAGTCGTCGAAGAAGGCGACATCGTCGTTCTTGACCGCGGTCGCGTACTCGCGGATCTTCTCGCGGCCCACGATGTAGTGGTCGGGGTAGCGGAAGTGCGATCCGACGAAGTTATCCAGAAAGGACACAGGTGATGAACCTACCTAGCCGACCTTGGCAACCGTGAACGGGCCGGGCCGTTCCCGCTCAGCGTGACTCTTTGTGCGCCTGGTGCTTCCCGCAGTTCGGGCAGAACTTCTTGATCTCGAGCCGGTCGGGGTCGTTGCGGCGGTTCTTCTTCGTGATGTAGTTGCGGTGCTTGCACACCTCGCAGGCCAAGGTGATCTTCGGCCGTACGTCGGTACTGGAGGCCACGTCAGTCTCTTTCTTCCACGTCGTTCACGCACTGTGCTTGTAGCGGTGGGGGGGCTCGATCCCCCGACCTCACGATTATGAGTCGTGCGCTCTAACCAGCTGAGCTACACCGCCCCGGACAGATCCGGGCTGGGCGCTCTTGGGTCGCTCCGCCCGTTTCCACCGAGCCCCCTAACGGAATCGAACCGTTGACCTTTTCCTTACCATGGAAACGCTCTGCCGACTGAGCTAAGGGGGCCGCGACCCATCTCCGAACGACGGGCCTTAAAGAGGGTACATTCTCACCGTTTCTGGCGCCAAACCGCTGCTCATTGCCGCCGTTGACGCCGCTGCGGGCCTTGGGCGCCGCGCTCAATCACCCCCTGACCGGAGTCCGGTGACCGGTCGATGCATACGCTGGCCTGCATGGGTGAAACCGAACGGCTCTACTTCCGGCAGCTGCTGTCGGGCCGCGACTTCGCGGCCGGCGACATGATCGCCCAGCAGATGCGCAACTTCGCCTACCTGATCGGCGACCGCGAGACCGGCGACACCGTGGTGGTGGATCCCGCCTACGCCGCGCAGGACCTGGTGGATGCCCTGGAGGCGGACGGCATGCACCTGTCCGGGGTGCTGGTGACCCATCACCATCCCGACCACGTGGGCGGCTCGATGATGGGTTTCACCCTCAAGGGGCTGGCCGAGCTGCTCGAGCGGGTCAGTGTGCCGGTGCACGTCAACGCCCACGAGGCGGACTGGATCTCCCGGACCACCGGCATCGCGCTGAGCGAACTGACCGCACACCAGCACGGCGACAAGGTCGGTGTCGGCGACATCGACATCGAGCTGCTGCACACTCCGGGCCACACGCCGGGCAGCCAGTGCTTCCTGCTCGACGGCCGCCTGGTTGCCGGCGACACCCTGTTCCTGGAGGGCTGCGGCCGTACCGATTTCCCCGGCGGTGACGCCGACGACATGTACCGCAGCCTGCAGGCGCTGGCGCAGCTGCCCGGCGATCCCACGGTGTTCCCGGGGCACTGGTATTCGGCGGAGCCGAGCGCAACGCTGTCCGACGTGCGGGCCAGCAACTATGTCTACCGGGCAAGCAACCTCGACCAGTGGCGCATGCTGATGGGCGGCTGATTCGGCGCGCCCGAAACCACCGGCCAACGCGCTGGTCATACGGTATTCTGCGACCCCGGGCACCTGTCGGCGCGAACGGCGGGAGGAAACACCGTGATGACCACGCCGCAAACTCCCGCGGGTTGGTATCCCGATCCGGATGGATCCGGCGGACGACGCTACTGGGACGGCTCGGGCTGGACCGACCACCGCGCCCCGCAGCCGCCGCAGGCGCTGATGCCCGAAGCGCCCGCCGCCCACCGGGCCGGGCCCCCCGAGGACGGCAGCCGAGCACTGCTGGTGCGCTACCTGGCGGCGTGCGCCCTGCTGCTGGCGATCCTGCTCGCCCTGGTCGTCTACGCCGCGTTCCTCACCGCCGGCCCGCCGACGGTCACCCTGCCGGGGACCCCGTAGCGGGCCGGCCGGCGAACCCCCGGCCAGACGACTGCGCCGACCGCCCGGATATCCGGATCCCGCAGCAGGACGCCCCGGATCGCGCGGAATGCGTTGCGGGAGTTCCCCTCTTCCGGGAAAAGCACCGAACGCCCGCGGCATGTCTGGCAAACTGGTCACCCGGCGCTGTCCATAAACTCACGTCGGGGGTCTTCGTGAAGAACATCGCGCTGTGCTTTGATCGCGCCCGTGAGCGCTCCGAGTCCACGGACGCCACCAATGCCGCCACCAGTGATGCCACCAACGCCGCCACCCTGGCCGAATTCCTGATCGCCGACGACGCCCAGCTGGTCTGGTCGTGTCCGCACACCGTCGGCGGCGTTCACCGGCTCACTCCGGGGCACGCACCGGTGGACGCGGCCCGCACCTGCGTCGCGGCGGCCTACGCCGTCCTGGTGCAGCATTGGTCCCCGGGCGATCGCCTGTTCCTGTTCGGCACCGGCCGGGGCGCGGCCTGCGCGCGGG
>NZ_JBSWXU010000109.1:0-18970 GCF_056160785.1 Mycobacterium sp. ABE4_509
CCGCGGCCCGGTGTCAGGGCCGCGTTCGCGGCGTCCCGCCGGTCCCGGGATGCAGTACCGGGGCACCGGCGTGCTGGTCTCGCGTGCATCCCACCGGCCCCGCCCCATCACTCCCGCGACCACCGTTCTGCTGGCGGTGATCGCCGGGGCCATCACGCTGTGGCTTGGCCTGGTCGCCCAGGCCGGCGGCGTCCTCGGGAACGAGGCCGAGACGCCGAGCCGGCTCGCGGTGGTGCAGGTCCAGACGGGCGAGTCACTGCAGCAGGTGGCGCAGCGGGTGGCCCCGGGCGCACCGGTATCCGATGTGGTGGAACGGATTCGCGACCTGAACAAGCTGGACTCGGCTGCGCTGGACGCAGGTCAGACACTGATCGCGCCGGTCGGCTGAGTGCGCGGTGACCTGGCTTCACACCCGATACTGCCCGGTGATCCGGATGAATCGACAGGTCAGCTACCTTCCGATCGCTCTGCCCTCGGGCCGCGCACCGGTGGCGCAGGTACGCTCAATGGAGTTCGAAGCGGTCATCTGTCGGTACGGCGAAGGAGCGGTGGTGCACTGTCCGTTCTGTCGTCATCCCGATTCCCGGGTCGTCGACTCGCGAGAGACCGACGAGGGACAGGCGATCCGGCGGCGTCGCTCCTGTCCGGAGTGCGGCCGGCGGTTCACCACGGTCGAGACGGCGGTGCTTGCGGTGGTCAAGCGCAGCGGCGTCACCGAGCCGTTCAGCCGCGAAAAGGTCATCAGAGGTGTGCGGCGGGCATGTCAGGGTCGCCAGGTCGATGACGATGCCCTCAACCTGCTGGCCCAGCAGGTCGAGGATGCCGTGCGGGCCACCGGGTCACCAGAGGTGCCCAGTCACGAGGTCGGGCTGGCCATCCTCGGGCCGCTGCGCGAGCTCGACGAGGTGGCTTATCTGAGGTTCGCCTCGGTGTACCGGTCGTTTTCCTCGGCCGAGGACTTCGAGCGAGAGATCCAGGCGCTGCGCGCGCACCGAGAGGTTCCCGCCCAGGGGTGATCGGTTCGTCGCTCCCGAAGGTCCGGGGGGGCGAACTCCGGTCCTCGACGGGTTCACTCGATCTGGAGTTGCTGGTCTTCGACGACTCGACCGGCGATCCGCACCCAGCCGTCCGGGCTCCAGGAGGTCTCGATGACCGATCCCTGCCCTTGCACGATGGTCAGATCCCGGCTGAGGTGTTCGGTCATGCGGACCGCGGCCGCGCCGGTGGCCTCGTCCTCGGGCACTCCCAGCCTGGGGGCGAACATCCTCGACCTGATCGAACCGTGTTCACGATCGATCCAGGTCCACAGGTAGTGCTCGGCGTCATCGTCGTAGTCGTCGGGATCGGCGTCCGCCAGGTCCTCCGCCGAGGACACCTCGTAGATGGAGAAGACCGGCGCCCACTCGGCGCGGGCGCTGACCGAGGTCAGGTCGCCGTCATAGCCGACCGCAACGATGCCGGCCGGCACCTGCAGGGTCTTGACCGGGGTGCCTCGCCGGGCGAGCCACCACCCGGCCCCTACGGTCGGGTGCCCGGCGAACGGCAGCTCGGTGGCAGGGGTGTGGATGTTGGCATGCGAGGTGTGCCTGCCCGGTTCGGGCATCGTGACGAAAACGGTTTCGCTGTAGCCCAATTCGGTTGCGATGCGCTGCCGATCGGCCGGATCCACGGCCGCGGCGTCGATGACACCGAGTGGATTGCCGTACCTGCCGTCCCGGTCGGTGAACACGCGCAACACTGTCACGTTGATCGCCATACTGCCGACTCTACGTCGCCGGATTTGCGTCAGGGTCAGGTTGCGCTGCGTTCGTCGGCGCCCATCGCGTCGAGCACCGCGACGCGGGTGTCGATCGAGCCAGAGATGGTGCCCTCATTGATCCCCGCGCGCAGTAGATCTCGCAGATAGTCCTGGTCGTAGGGCGCCGGTTCGGTCGAATCGATGAACTGCTCGACCACCTCGACGAAACGGTCGGGATCGTCGTGGAACGGGAAGTGGCCGGAATTCTCGAAGATCTCCAGCCGTGAGCCCGGCATCGCCGCATGCGCGAGTTCGGCGTGGCTGACCGGGATGACCGAGTCGTGGCTGCCCCAGATGAGTTGCACCGGAACCGATTGCGTCAGGTAACACCGGTCCAGCATGGTGACCACCTGACCGCGCCAGTCCACCACTGCCCGCAGGGTGCGGGCGAACGCCGACGATGCGGTCGGTTCGGGCAGGTCGTCGAGGATGCGCAGGACCTCGTGGATGTCACGGCCCACCCGGGTGGACCCCAGCAGCGTGCCGCCTAGGTGCCCGACCGCCTTGAGCCCGGGCATCACCAGCGGCAGACGCAGCAGGGCCAACGCCTCGCTGCCCAGCGGCATCGAGGCGACGCGCAGCGCGATGTTCACGTCTTTGGTGACCCCGCCGGCTCCCACCAGGATCAACCGTTCGACGAGTTGGGGGAACTGGTAGGCGAACTGCATGGCGACACCGCCGCCGAGGGAATGCCCGACCACGGTGACCCGGTCGATGTCGAGCACGCTGAGCAGATCGCGCATGCCGTTGGCATAGGCGGGCACCGAGTAGTCCGCGCGGGGTTTGTCGGACTTGCCGTGGCCGAGCAGGTCGGGGGCGATGACGGTGAACCGCTGGGCGAGTTTGGTCTGCACCGCGCTCCAGGTGGTGGAGTTGTCGCCGATGCCGTGGATGAGCAGGATCGCCGGTCCCGAGCCGGCGATCCGAAACGCCCGCCGGTAGCCGTGGATGGTGCGGAACTGCAGCGTCGGCGTCGTCTCCCGCACCGGTCGCAGATTCGGTTTGCCCTCGCTCATCGCGCGAACTCGGTCATCGCGGTCATGTCGCCCACTTCGTCGTCGGGACAGAGTCCACCGGCGAAGTCGAAGGAGGACCCGCTAGGAATTGTCGCGGGGATCGTCCTTGTCCTTCCGGTACCTCTCGTCGGCCTGTTGGGCGAGAAACCGCTCGAACTCCGCACCGATTTCCTCACCGCTCGGCAACTCCTCGTCGCGCGCCAGCAGAGACCGGTTCTCCTGAGCGGCAACGAACGCATCGTACTGGCGCTCCAGGGCCTCCACCACCTGAGCGACCTCGGAGCTGGCCACGACCTGCTCGTTGATCTTGTCGTACACCTCGGCGGCGGACCTGGTCAGCGCATCGGTCGGGATCTGCAGCGACGCGCTCCTGGCAACCTCTGAGAGCAGGGTCTCCGCGGCCGCCGGGTAGTCGGTCTGGGCCAGGTAGTGCGGCACATGCACGGTGAAGCCCACCACCTCGTGGCCGTGCTGGGCCATCCGGAACTCCAGCAGGTTGGAGGCGCTGCCGGGAACCTGCACTTCGCTGACCCACGGTTGGTGGTCGGCGATGAGTTCCTTGTCGTTGGAGTGCGCCGTGAGCGTCATCGGCCGGGTGTGGGGTACGGCCATCGGGATCGAGCCCAGCCCGATGACCCGACGCACCCCGAGCCGCTCGGAGAGCAGCCGCACCGCGGTGATGAAGCGTTCCCAGCGCAGATCGGGTTCCATGCCTGCGAGCAGCAGAAACGGGGTGCCGGCCCGGTCGTGCAACGCATACAGGTTCAGTTCGGGCTCTTCGTAGGAGGTGAAGTGGTCGGTCTTGAAGGTCATCAGCGGGCGCCGGGACCGGTAGTCGAGCAGTTCGTCGATCGCGAAGGAGGCCACCAGCTCGGTGTCGAGGGTGTCCTTGAGGTGCTGGGCGGCCAGTCGGATCACATGTCCGGCGTCGGAGAATCCCTCCAGCGCGTGCACCAGCACGGGGCCCCGGCCGTCCGGCGAGGACAGCTGCGGGGCGGGAAACTCCAGCTCGTACATGCCGGTCTGCTCGGGTTGGTACTGCTGGCCGGGCTCCTGGTCGGGCTCTTGGGCGGGGTCCTGCGCGTTGTCAGCCATCTATCTCGCCTCCTCGCCGCGGTGGTCGCGACAGTGGTGTCGTGGTCGAGCGTGCTCTTCCCAGTGTCTCGCATGTGACGTGGCACGCCACCGGGGTACCCGCCACGTCACCCATTTGTTCGAACGTGCACACGCCGATGTGACATTCCCCGGCCTCGGCGGCCGCCCCGCCGCAGCGCCGGGCTTCGCAGGATCTGCCCAGGTCAGCTGCGGAACTGGTTGAGTGCGCGCAGCTTGTTCATCACATCCAGCGCGGCGACCTTGTAGGCCTCGGAGAAGGTGGGGTAGTTGAACACGGCGTCGACGAGGTATTCGACGCTGCCGCCGCAGCCCATCACGGCCTGGCCGATGTGCACCATCTCGGTGGCGCTGGTGCCGAAGATGTGCACCCCGAGCAGTCGCAGGTCCTCGGTCGAGACCAGCAGCTTGAGCATGCCGTACGAGTCGCCGGCGATCTGGCCGCGGGCCAGTTCCCGGTAGCGGGACACCCCGACCTCGTAGGGGATCGCGCTCTTGGTCAGCTCGACCTCGGTGGCGCCGACGTAGGAGACCTCGGGGATCGAGTAGATGCCGATGGGCTGCAGTTCGGTCATCGCTTTTCCGGGCTCGCCGAACGCGTGGTAGGCCGCCAGCCGCCCCTGGTCCATCGACGTGGCTGCCAGGGCCGGGAATCCGATGACGTCGCCGACGGCGTAGATGTGGTCGACCTTGGTCTGGAAGTTGTCGTCGACGAACACCCGGCCGCGGTTGTCGGCTTCCAGCCCCGCGTTGGGCAGGTCGAGATGGTCGGTCTGGCCCTGGCGGCCAGCGGAGTACATGACGGTCTCGGCCGGGATCTGCTTGCCGCTGGCCAGGGTGGTGACCGTGCCGGCGGCGCCGACGTCGACGGCGGTGACCTCTTCGCCGAACCGGAACGTCACCGCGAGATCGCGAAGGTGGAATTTCAGCGACTCGATGATCTCGGGATCGCAGAACTCGAGCATGTTGTTGCGCTTCTCGACGACGGTGACCTTGGTGCCGAGCGCGGCGAACATCGAGGCGTATTCGATACCGATGACCCCCGCTCCGACCACCACCATCGAGGTGGGCAGGTTCTTCAGGTCGAGGATGCCGTCGGAGTCGAGCACGCGCTGCTCGTCGAACTCCACCCCGGCCGGGCGGGCGGGTTTGGTGCCGGTCGCGATGACGATGTACTCGCCGGTCACCGTCGTGCGTTCACCGCGGTGGGGTTCCTCGACCAGCACCGTGTGCGGGTCGAGGAACCGGCCGTGGCCCTCGATCAGGTCGACGCGGTTGCGCATCAGCTGGGATCGCACGACATCGACCTCCTTGCCGATGACGTGGGTGGTGCGGGCCAGCAGGTCGGCCGGGGTGATCTTGTCCTTGACGCGGTAGCTTGCGCCGTAGAGCTCGCGCTGGTTCATGCCGGTGAGGTAGACGACCGCCTCGCGCAGCGTCTTCGACGGGATGGTGCCGGTGTTGACGCACACCCCGCCCAGCATCCGGCCCCGTTCGATCACTGCCACCGTCTTGCCGAGCTTGGCGGCCGCGATGGCGGCCTTCTGCCCGCCCGGGCCTGAACCGATGACGACGAGGTCGTACTCCAGCATCGAAGCCATGGTCAAAGGTCTACGCCGGTTGCCACGATCTCGCATGTCGACACACCTCAACAGCTGGTGAACAGGCACGCCCGGGTGCGCCATCCACAATCGGGACTTCGTCCCCAGGTTCGCCGACCGGGGTCCGTGGTCGGGCCTGGGCCGTCGGCGGCAGCTGCGAGGTTGGCGGTATGTCCACCACACCACGCCCCGAATACCCGCTCGACCGTCCCGACGTCCTGATCGCCGCGCTGCCCGCGGTGCTGGGCTTCGTGCCCGAGAGGTCGCTGGTGCTCGTCACCGCCGCGCACGGACAGCTGGGTGCTGTCCTGCGCATCGACCTGCCCGGCGACAACCTCGACGAACTTCACCGGATCGCCGAGGTGGCCGGTGCGGCCCGGCCGGACACCGCGATCGCGGTGATCGTCGATGCCGACGGCGCCGCCTGCCGGTTGTGTGCCGAGGAGTACCGGGATCTGACGAGGCTGCTGGCCGATGAACTGCTGGCCTACGGGGTGGAGATGATCGCCGCTCACGTCGTCGACGTGGTCGGCGCGGGCGGGCGGTGGTATTGCGCCGACGGATGCGGCAACTCGGGACTTGTCGAAGACCCGACCGCATCGCCGGTCGCGCTGGCAGCGGTGCTCGACGGCCGGCGTCTCTATGCGCGGCGGGCCGACCTGCTCGAAGTGATCGCACCGACCGACCCTGACCGAGCGGCTGTGCTGGCGCAGCGACTCGAGCAGACCGGCGAGGTCGACGACGTGGATGCCGCTGGCGCCGCCGCGCAGGCCAGAGACGGGATCGAACATGCTCTGCAGTGCGCCGGGCTGGTCGAGCAGGGGGTTGAGCTGGACGACGAGGACCTGGTCCGGATCGGGCGGGCGCTGACCGACCCGCAGGTCCGCGACACCCTCTACGCGCTGGCCGTAGGCGACGGGGCGGGGCAGGCCGAGTCCCTGTGGGTGGACCTGGCGCGTCGTCTCCCGTCCCGGTGGCGCGCCGAAGCGCTTGCGCTCGTGGCATTTTCGGCCTACGTGCGCTGTGACGGCCCGCTGGCCGGCATGGCGCTCGATGCTGCGTTGCGCTGCGCACCAGGGCATCGGATGGCCCGGATGCTGGACCAGGCCTTGCAGTCGGGGATCCGGCCCGAAGAGATCCGCGAGCTTGCCCGCACCGGCTATCGGCTGGCTGCCCAGCTGGGAGTGTCGCTTCCGCCGCGCCGGCTGTTCGGCCGTGCGGGCTAGAGCGACGGCGCGTACGCCGTCGGGTACCGGGCGCCGGCCGCTGCGGACGCGTCCAGAGTCAGTACACGCCGAGGGGCCGGCACACGTTCGATATCGGATTCCAGTACTCGCCCGGTGCGCAGGCCAGCGGCACGCTGGCCACCGGTCCCCGACACACGTTTGCGACGGGATCCCACCACTGCCCGGCCGGACAGTTGATGGGCTGGGCCGAACCGACTGCCGAGGTCATCATCGACAGGGCGGTGATAGGGCCGGCTGCGACGGCGGCGATGACAGAACGACGAAACAGCTTGTGCATAACCTTGAGCGTGCCCCGAAAAGGGCTGTCCCAAACGGCCCGGTGCCAGATGTCGGCGCCCGGCTCGCCAGGCGGCGGAGCGGCCGGCGGGGGAGCCGAGCCGACTCAGACCTTTTCGACCTTGACGGCGTGCGCCATCTCGTGGGGTAGCTCGACCTGCTCGTGGCCGGGGATGACAATATTGACGCCGCCATAGTCGTTCACCTCGACGGTCACCCGCGCGTTGGGCACCACGCCGGCGTCCTTGAGTCGCGCGATGAGTTCGGTATCGCCCTGAACGTGCTCGGTCAGCTGGCGCACCACCACGGCGACGGGCATGCCGGCAGGCAGTTCGGTCAGGCGCACCAGGGTGACCGATTCCCGGAACAGGTCGTCGCCGACGCCGAGTTCGGAAAGGCCGGGGATGGGGTTCCCGAACGGGGAGGTGGTCGGGTTGTCGAGCACCTGGACCAGTCGGCGTTCGACATCCTCGCTCATCACGTGCTCCCAGCGGCACGCCTCGGCGTGGACTTCCTCCCACGGCAACCCGATCACGTCGACCAGCAGGCGCTCGGCGAGACGGTGCTTGCGCATCACCGCCACGGCGAGCGAGCGGCCCTGGTCGGTGAGCTCGAGGTGCCGGTCTCCGGCGACATGCAGCAGCCCGTCGCGCTCCATCCGCGAGACGGTCTGGCTGACGGTCGGTCCACTCTGGTCGAGACGCTCGGCGATCCGCGCGCGCAACGGAATGACGCCCTCTTCCTCGAGGTCGTAGATCGTCCGCAGGTACATCTCTGTGGTATCGACCAGGTCGTTCATTCGCACACCCCTCCGTCTCCGGGCGAGTCTACCGGCTTGGGGTCTCGACAGCGGCCCTTCCTGCGGCGACGACACGTACGTGGCCCGCCACGAGCAGAAAGCCCGCCGCGGTCTTCGCGGCGGGCTTTCTTCGGGGTTGGTCTGGCTGGCTCTAGCTGGCGTGGTCTAGCTGGCGTAGGACCGCAGCCGGTCGGCACGCTCACCGTTGCGCAGCTTGGACATCACCTCACGCTCGATCTGGCGCACCCGCTCGCGGGACAGGCCGAACAGCTTGCCGATCTGGTCCAGGGTGCGGGGCTGGCCGTCGTCGAGGCCGAACCGCAGCCGGATGACCTGCTGTTCACGCTCGTCGAGAGTGGCCAGCACGTAGCGGATGTCGGTGTGCAGCAGCTCGGAGATGACCGCGTTCTCAGCCGACATCGCCTCGGAGTCTTCGATGAAGTCGCCCAGCGGGGCCTCCTCGTCGCTACCGACCGGCATGTCCAGGCTCACCGGGTCGCGGCTGTGCTCGAGCAGATCGGTGATCTTCTCGACCGGGATGCCCGACTCGGCGGCCAGTTCCTCGTCGCTTGCTTCGCGGCCCAGCTGCTGATGCATCTCCCGCTTGATCCGGGCCAGCTTGTTGACCTGCTCGACCAGGTGGACCGGCAGCCGGATGGTGCGGCTCTGATCGGCCATGCCGCGGGTGATCGCCTGGCGGATCCACCAGGTGGCGTACGTGGAGAACTTGAATCCCTTGCTGTAGTCGAACTTTTCCATCGCCCGGATCAGGCCCAGGTTGCCCTCCTGGATCAGGTCGAGCAGCGGCATGCCCCGCCCGGTGTAGCGCTTGGCCAGCGAGACCACCAGGCGCAGGTTGGCTTCCAGGAGGTGACGGCGAGCGGCCTGACCATCGCGCACCACTGCGGCCAGATCGCGTTTGCGATTGTCGCCCAACCGTTTCCGGGTATCGAGCAAATGCTGCGCGTACAGTCCGGCCTCGATCCGCTTGGCCAGCTCCACCTCGTCTGCCGCGTTGAGCAGCGCAGTCTTGCCGATTCCGTTCAGGTACACCCGAACGAGGTCGGCGGCAGGGCTCTGGGCGTCGAGATCCTGGTCAACGCGGCTAGTGGTGGCATTTGCCATAACGGCCTCCTGATCGGGTGGAACTTTCATGAGCTACAACGCCCTACGCGGGCAAAGAGTTCCCGCCGCCCGGCCGGTTCACACCTTCTGATCTGCGGTTTTCGGACCGTGACCTGAAAATTCGCTGAGAATGGCGGCAAAACCCGCTCAGCGGGGAACGTCGCCGCCGAAGTCCTCGGGCCCATGTTGCGGTGCCGCGGGCGGTGGCCCGCCGATCGCGGGACGCTCCGCGGTGGGAAACAACGGAATGCGCCGGCGCTGCTGGTAGCGCCGAGGTTCCTCGGCGCGCCGCGGCGGCCGGTCGTTGGCGATGAGCACCGCCATCCACGGCAGTGGAATCGACAGCACGATGATGGCCAGCGAGATCAGCCCGTTGTGCCAGATCCCGTAGGCCAGGGCGGCCAGAATCAACGCCGGGACGCGAAAGGACATCAGCGTGAGGTACTTGCGTACCCGCTGCCGGTGCTGGTCCTCGTAGGCGGGGGCGGCCCGGGTGATCAGAACGGGGCGGCCGTCGTCATCGAAACCCAGCTCGTCGCCGTGTTTCACACCTCTACTGTTCCACATCTTCGGCGCGGCGTGCCGGTCGCATTTCTTACCGATCGATTGCCAGGCAGAATAGAGCCATGCAGACCCAGACGATCGAGCGCACCGACACCGACGAACGCGTCGACGACGGGACCGATGACGACACCCCCAAGTTCTTCCACTACGTCAAGAAGGACAGGATCGCCGAGAGCGCGGTGATGGGCACGCACGTGGTCGCTCTGTGCGGCGAGGTGTTCCCGGTGACCCGGTCGGCGAAGCCGGGATCGCCGGTGTGCCCGGACTGCAAGAAGATCTACGAGCAGCTCAAGAAGTAGCGGCGTCGCCCTTGGCGACAGGGTTGGTGCCCGTGCCGACGGGGTTGGTGCCGGTGGCGGCTTCGATGTCGTCGGGGATCAGACCGCCCTCGATCACCTCGGCGGGTTTCCCGGCGCCGGTGAACTGCCCGGCCTTGGCGGCCACCCATCGGCGGACCCGGTTGGTGTGGGTGTGCGGGGCGGGGAACTCCTCTTCGATGGCTGCGTTGAGTTCGGCCCCGATCATGATCGCGAACCCGAGGAAGAACGCGAACAGCAGAAACGCGATCGGCGTGGCGAGTGCCCCGTAGGTGTAGCCGGTGCTGGTGATCCAGCCCAGGTATATCCGCAGCCCGACCGTCGCGATCAGGAACACCAGCGCGGCCAGCACCGACCCGAACAACAGCCGGTGCGAGGGCAGCGGCTTGGGCAGCGATACCCGGTAGAGCACGTTGACCGCCACGATCAGGGTCAGTATCAGCGCCGGGTAGTAGCCGAATCGCAGGACGTGGTCCCAGCTGTCGGGGATGTACTCGGCGATCTTGCGGGGCCCCAGCGCGATGAACGGTGCGGTGGCGATCGCTCCGACGAGCATCACGACGTAGAGGCCCAGCGCGTAGAAACGCTGACGCACCGGGTGGCGCAACGGTGTCTGGTCGTGCGCCTCGGTGATCGAATCGACGAACGCAGAGATCGCCGACGAGCCGGCCCACAGTGAGATCACGAAGCCCAGCGACACCACCTCGCCGCGCGCGCCCGCCACGATGTCGCGCACCGTCGGCTCGATGATCTCGCTCGTCACGTTCGGTGAGAAGAACCGGCCCGCCGTGCTGACCAGCTGCTCCTGAATCACCGGCAGGGTGTCGGGGCCGAACAGCGGGGCGATGTAGGCCAGACTGCCGAGCATCCCCAGCAGCAGCGGCGGAAGCGACAACGCGCACCAGAATGCGGCTTGGGCGGACTCGGAGAAAATCGAGTCGTCCCAACTCTTTGTAAGCGTCCGACGGGTGATGTGCCTGATGTGGTGGCGCGAGGGCCGCTGCCGTGTCGACTGGTCACTCATGACCAGTCCAGCATTACTGATGAGCTCGTTACGGCTCCAGGGGGCTGACCTCGAGGACGGCCGCCAGCTCGACCAGCTTCGCCTCGTGCTCGTTGGCGTGATGCTGGCAGAACAGCAGCTGGGAGCCCGAGGGCAGCTTGGCGCGCACTCGGGCCGCGGCGCCACAGCGGTCGCAGCGGTCAGCCTTGGTCAATGCGGGACTGGTGATCGTTGCGGTCATGGCACCTCCATTGGGGGTAGCTACGTACTTCCACTCTGTCAGACGCTTGCGGTTCCGGCCTTGTTCCCCGGCGGTTTACGGGTGTGTCGTGTCTCACGAATATCTGTGTTGCGACGCCCGGCAGCCGGCGGTATTGCCTTTTTTGTGAGGTTTCCCGACGGCGCACTCGTCCATCTGTGCAGCTCCGCGGAGTGGCAGACGGCACGACAAGGCGGGGAGCACCGTCCCGCGTCGTTGGAGTCGGCGGGGTTCGTGCATCTGTCCACACCCGAGCAGGTTCACCTGCCAGCGAACAGGCTCTACTTCGGTCGCGCCGACCTGATGCTGCTGTGCATCGATGCCGCACGCCTGTCCTCTCCGGTTCGGTGGGAACCCGGTGTCCCCGGCGATCCCGAGTCCATGGTGTTCCCACATCTGTACGGGCCCCTGCCCCTCAGCGCTGTGATAAGCGTCACTGCATATCTACCGGACGGCGACGGCCGATTCGCTGCCTACTCGCCGGACGGCTGACTCACGATGGCGTCGGCTGCCGCGGTGTCGGGCCGTTCGCTCACCGTGTCAACCTACGACGAATGTGTAACGCGGGGGGATGGCTGCGGCGCGACCGGAATCAATAGACTGAGCGGCTGTGGGCATACTGTTCGGTTTCGCGCCATGGATCATCTACTGGGTACTGGTCGGCAACGTGCCTTTCTCGGCGGCGGTGCTGGTGGCCCTCGCGGCGGCGCTGGCCGCGCTGGTCGTATCGCGGTACAGCGGCTCGCCGGGGCGAGCGATCGAGATCGGCGCGGTGGCAACCTTTCTCGTCCTGACACTGCTCACCTTCACGCTCGGCCAGTCCTTTCTGGAGCGTTGGATGCAGCCACTCAGCAGCGCCGGGATCTTCCTGGTGGCACTGGTCAGCGCGCTGATCGGCCGCCCGTTCGTCCGCGATTTCGCCGCGGATGGCCAGCCCAAGGAGATCGTCGAGAGCGAGCCGTTCGGCCGGATCACCTCGGTGCTGACCTGGATCTGGATC
This sequence comes from Mycobacterium sp. ABE4_509, assembly GCF_056160785.1. Lineage (NCBI taxonomy): Bacteria > Bacillati > Actinomycetota > Actinomycetes > Mycobacteriales > Mycobacteriaceae > Mycobacterium > Mycobacterium sp. ABE4_509. The sequence goes on from NZ_JBSWXU010000109.1 coordinate 12,119, forward strand.
GGCGTGTTCGGTGCGATGACGGTGTCGTCGGCCGTCCCGCCCGTCGTCGACGCCGACGCGACCATTCTCGACGCCCGTTCGCCGTTGTCGTTCGTCTGCTACTGGGTGCTGCCGTTCGTGCTCTTCGGTGTCGCGGCGTTGCTGACCCGCATGTTGCCTGAGCGCATGGTGCCGCCCCAGGAGGAGATCGTGCGCAAGACCACCTTCGTGGCCTTCGCCGAAGCAGAGATCGACCAGTTGATGTATCTGGCCACCGAGCACGCCAACCGTGAGGTCGGCGCCGGCAAGGAGGCCTATGACATCAGGCTGGGCGGCAAGGGGGTGCCGCTCGTCGGTGACGACACCCGCGAATCGTGGCCGTCGACCTACAAGGTGCGCGAACGCAAGCGCTGACAGCCCGCCCGGGCAACCGCCGGGCGGGGCCGTCACCCGAGTGGGCGCCCGCTAGTCGAGATAGTCGCGCAGGACCTGGGAGCGGCTGGGGTGCCGCAACTTCGACATGGTCTTCGACTCGATCTGGCGGATCCGTTCCCGGGTCACGCCGTAGACCTGGCCGATCTCGTCGAGGGTGCGGGGCTGGCCGTCGGTGAGGCCGAAGCGCAACCGCACCACGCCGGCTTCGCGCTCCGAGAGGGTCTCGAGCACCGACTGCAGCTGATCCTGCAGCAGCGTGAACGACACGGCGTCCACGGCGACGACGGCCTCGCTGTCCTCGATGAAGTCGCCGAGCTGGGAATCGCCTTCGTCGCCGATGGTCTGGTCCAGTGAGATGGGCTCACGCGCGTACTGCTGGATCTCCAGCACCTTCTCCGGCGTGATGTCCATTTCCTTGGCCAGCTCCTCGGGCGTGGGCTCCCGGCCCAGATCCTGAAGCAGCTCGCGCTGGATGCGGCCCAGCTTGTTGATGACCTCCACCATGTGCACCGGGATGCGGATGGTGCGGGCCTGATCGGCCATCGCGCGGGTGATGGCCTGCCGGATCCACCAGGTGGCGTAGGTGGAGAACTTGTAGCCCTTGGTGTAGTCGAACTTCTCCACGGCTCGGATCAGGCCGAGGTTGCCCTCCTGGATCAGGTCCAGGAAGGCCATGCCGCGACCGGTGTAGCGCTTGGCCAGCGACACCACCAGACGCAGGTTGGCCTCGAGCAGATGGTTCTTGGCGCGGTCGCCGTCGCGGCAGATCCACATCATGTCGCGACGCTGCGCGGCGGGCAGTTTCTCGCCCTTGTCGGCGAATTCGGCCATCAGCTGGGTGGCGTACAGGCCGGCTTCGATGCGCTTGGCCAGTTCCACCTCCTCCTCGGCGTTGAGCAGCGCGACCTTGCCGATCTGCTTGAGGTAGGCGCGAACCGAGTCGGCCGAGGCGGTGAGCTCGGCATCTTTGCGGGCCTGCCGCAGCGCCTCGGACTCCTCCTCGTCCCAGACGAAGTCGCCGGAGGCCTTGTCCTTCTCGGTGGGCTCGGCGATCTCGTCCTCGTCGACCTCCGCGGGCTTTGCGGGCTTGACCGCCTTGGGCGCCGCCTCGGCGGCGCCCTCGGTGTCGTCGTCGGTGTCGTCGTCGCCGCTCTCGGCCTCGTCGCTGTCGCTGTCCTCGTCGACCTCGATGTCGTCGAGGTCGAGATCGGTGTCGTCGACGTCGAGGTCCTCGCCGGGCTCACCGTCGAGTTCGTCGGTCTCGACGTCTTCGCCGGTCAGCTCCTCGTCGGCGGCGCCGGTGGCCGGGGCGGTGGACTTCTTCGCGCGGCCGCGACCGGCCGGCGCGTCACCCTTGGCGGAGCGCGACTTGGCCGACTTGGCCGGCGCACTCTTGGCGGCCTTCTTTGCCGGCGCCGACCCGTTGGCGGACTTGGCGGGGGAGGCCTTCTTGGCCGTGGTTTTGGTGGCGGTGCGCTTCACCGGCTCATCGGTTGCCGGGCTTTCCTTTGTCGCTGCCACGTACAGCCTTTCGATCGGGAGGTTCTCGGCGCGCGCACGGGCGCCACCGAAGTGTGTCGGCTATGTCGAATGTCGGCGTTGATCTCAACTCGGGATGCTCCGCCGCTCTCGGGGTGGGGCGGCCGCCGACGTCCATTGTAACGACTGTGTGTGCGCGCGCCGCGCCCAGCGGCAAATTTGACGCCGACACCGGCCGGTTGCGCGGGGTTACCGCCCGGTAGCAGTAACGTCGGCGTCGGCGGCCATCGCCGCACCGACGATGCCCGCGGTGTTCTGCAGGGCCGCGGCGACCACCGGGGTGCGGTTCTTCAGCAGCGGGATCCACTTGTCGGACTTGCGGCTGATGCCGCCGCCGGCGATGAACAGGTCGGGCCAGATCGCGTTCTCAATGGCCACAAGCACTTTTGTGACCTCCTGGGTCCAGCGCTCGTAGCTCCAGTCTTTTCGCTCCTTGACCGAACTGGCGGCCCGGTGCTCGGCCTCCTTGCCGCCCACCTCGAGGTGTCCGAACTCGGTGTTGGGCAGCAGCACCCCGTTGTGGATGACCGCCGAACCGATGCCGGTGCCGAACGTCAGCAAAACAATGACGCCGGAGTTGTCGCGGCCGGCACCGAATTTTTCTTCGGCGAGTCCGGCGGCGTCGGCGTCGTTGAGCACGGTCACCTGTTGGCCGCCCAGCGCCCCGCTGATGACCTCCTCGGCGTTGGCGCCGATCCAGCCCTTGTCGACGTTGGCGGCGGTGCGCACCGTCCCGCCGGTGACGACGCCGGGGTAGGTCACTCCGAGGGGGCCCTCCCAGCCGAAGTGGGCCACCACCTCGGCGATCGTCTTGGCGACGGCGTCGGGTGTGGCCGGTTGCGGGGTCAGCAGCTTGAAACGGTCACCGATCAGCGCGCCGGTGTCCAGGTCGACGATTCCACCCTTGACGCCACTGCCCCCGACGTCGATGCCGAAACCGCGGCGCTGCGCGTCGGTGGTCGGTGACTCGGTACCGGTCATGCGAACTCCTCTGCGCGAACGGGCCATCGGCAAGCTGGGGCGTTCCACACACTAATCGCTCGCCAATTGTGACGCGTGGCAGTCTCGCGGCCAGCTGTCCGGATGTGTTGCGATGGTTGCCATGGCCATCCAGGAGGACACCGGGCCGGACCGCGCGAAGGATCCCGCGACGCTGCGTTCGGTGGCCGAGCGGCTGGCGACTGAGGCGGCGGCCTACGTTCGGCGCCGACGGGTCGAGGTGTTCGGTGCCGGCTCCCCGACCGCGCAGGCGTCTGCGGTACGCGCCAAGAGCACCCCCACCGATCCCGTCACCGTGGTCGACACCGAGACCGAGCGGTTGCTGCGGGAGCGGCTGGCTGCGCTGCGGCCTGGAGAGGCGATCCTCGGCGAGGAGGAGGGTGGCCCCAGCCCCGACGACGAAGCCGCCGGGGCCGGGCAGATCACCTGGGTGCTCGACCCGATCGACGGCACGGTGAACTTCCTCTACGGCATCGAGGCCTACGCGGTGTCGGTGGGCGTGCAGCGCGACGGAGTGTCGGTGGCCGGGGCGGTGGCCGATGTGGCCGCCGGCGCGGTGTACTCGGCGGCCGCCGGATGCGGTGCGCTGGTGACCCGCGACGGGGTGCGGGCCGAACTGCGCTCCAGTGCCGCGACCGAGCTGTCCATGGCCCTGATCGGCACCGGATTCGCCTATCAGCGGCAACGCCGCACCCGGCAGGCGGAGGTCGTTGCCCGGCTGCTGCCGCACGTGCGGGATCTGCGGCGGATCGGGTCCTGCGCGCTGGACCTGTGCATGGTGGCCGCCGGCAGGCTCGACGCCTACTACGAGGAGGGCGTGCACGTGTGGGACTGGGCTGCCGGGGCCCTGATCGCCGCCGAGGCGGGCGCGCGCGTCCGGACGGCCACGACGGCTGACGGCGCGGGTGTGGTGGTGGCCGCTGCGGCGGGGATCAGCGCGGAGTTCGACGAGGTGCTGGCGCGATCCGGCGCGTTCGGCGCAGGCGGGTAGTCGGCGAGGTCAGCACGTTCCGGTGTGGGCCTGCGAGAGCATCGACTGGTCGACGGGCTGGGTCGCCTCCGGCATCAGGCTGGTCAGCACGGCGTCGATGTCGTCGCTGTGCGCCAGCTCGGTGAAATCGGTACCCAGGGCGAGGTCGACGGTGTCGTCGCTGCGCTGGTCCTGGAACAGCTCGGTGCACGGGGCCACCAGCCAGACCGCTGCGGCCGCCGCCCGCCCGGAGGGGCCGAAGCGGATCTGGCCCTGGCACTGCAGCCGGGTGGTCGAGTAGATCGTGTCGTTGGCCGCTTCGGGTTCGGCGAAACCGAGGTCGCGCAGCGCGCCGGCCACTTCGGCGGCCTGACCGCCCTGCCCGCTGGCGTTGAGCACCCGGATCCGCGTATCGGCGAGTTTGGCCGGGGTGACGTCGACCATTGACTCGTGGGACACCTGATCGCCCAGGTCGGGTGCCGGGGTGTTGGGCTCGGCGGGGGCCGGGGGTGGGTTGCACACGGCGGCTTCGCGGACGTCGGCCGGGCGGGACAGTGCGATCACCCACACCAGCAGCGCCGCCGCTGCCATCGCGGCGAACGCCAACATCCCGGGCAGGAACCGGCGGCGGCGGAATGGGCGCCCGTGCTTGTCGAACGCGGTGCCGTCGGTGATTTGGGAGACCACGCTGAGCACTCTAAGGCCCCGGTGCCCGGCGCACTATTGACGCCCGCGTTGGTGCTCCTACCGGCGATAACGAAGCAGCGGACAAGATTGTGATGTAAATCACAGTAGAACCGGTGTCAATCTGGGCACGAATCATTTGGTGCACGCGTTCGACGCTGGTACAAAGCACTGCTGCAACGAGCTTCACGGAGGGGACAGATGGCCACCGACTACGACGCCCCACGGCGCACCGAGACCGACGATGTTTCCGAGGATTCCCTCGAGGAACTGAAGGCGCGGCGCAACGAAGCTCAATCCGCTGTCGTCGACGTCGACGAATCCGAAACCGCGGAGTCTTTCGAGCTGCCCGGCGCCGACCTGTCCGGCGAAGAGCTGTCGGTGCGGGTCATTCCCAAGCAGGCCGACGAGTTCACCTGCTCGAGTTGCTTCCTGGTTCACCACCGCAGCCGCCTCGCCAGCGAGAAGAACGGCTTGATGATCTGCTCGGACTGCGCCGCCTGAGCCTCCCGGCGCGCTCGGCCCGGCCGCACCGAGCGCGGTTTCACTGCGCCAAAGCGGCCAGCACCTTGTCCGGCCGACGGGTACTGACCAGCCAGTACGGGGTCGGGTCCTCCGGATCGTCGAGGACCAGCAGGATCATCGGCCCGACCCAGGCCTTGTGCACCACGAAGGCCGCTGGGTCGAGCTGGCGGCCCAGCGCCGCCGACTTCGCCGAGCGCGGCACCTGCGCGCTGCGGCCGATCGCACTGACCGGCAGGTGTGCGCCCCCGACCCACAACTCGGTCTCCCCGGCGCCGGCGACGACCCGCACCTCGGTCCGTCCCAGCGCCAACAGGGCAACGGCGGCCACCGGCAACAGCACCGCGTACGCCAGCCAGTCGGGCAGCACCCGGATCCCCTGGTTGACCTCCAGCGCGATCAGCGCCGCCAACCCCATTCCGGGCAGCCACCACCACAGCGGCACGCGCAGCCGTTCGCGGTAGCGAACGGTTTGCGAGGTGGCGCGCGTGTCGGTCACGAGGCCAAGGGTAATCTGTGACGCCGTGTCGACCTCTCTGGCGGTAGTTCGATTGGACCGTGATCTGCCGCTGCCCAGCCGGGCTCACGACGGTGACGCCGGGGTCGATCTGTTCAGTGCCCACGACGTCGAGCTGGCTCCCGGCGAGCGGGCGCTGGTGGGCACCGGGGTGGCCGTGGCGATACCGCACGGGATGGTCGGCCTGGTTCATCCGCGTTCGGGTCTCGCTGCCCGGGTGGGCCTTTCGATCGTGAACAGTCCCGGCACCATCGATGCCGGGTACCGCGGCGAGATCAAGGTGGCCTTGATCAACCTCGACCCCCGCGCACCGATCGTGGTGCGCCGCGGCGACCGGATCGCTCAGTTGCTGGTGCAACGGGTGGAATTGCCCGAACTGGTCGAGGTGGCGTCCTTCGACGAGGCCGGCCTGGCCGACACGACCCGCGGCGACGGTGGCCATGGTTCATCTGGTGGCCATGCCAGTCTGTGAGACTGGCACAAGCGCACGGCGACCTGGCAGGGCCGCACAATCGACGAGCATGGTGACGAGGAAATGGCACTGAGACGGCATCGCAAAGACGGCAGCACCGACGACCCCGCCCAGGCGGGCGGGTTGACGGCCGAGGAGATCGAGGAGGAGCTCGACGGCCCCTTCGACATCGACGACTTCGAAGACCCTGAGGTGGCCGCGGTCGCCCGGCTCGACCTGGGCTCGGTCCTGATCCCGATGCCCGAGGCGGGTCAGGTCCAGGTCGAGGTCAACGAGACCGGTGTGCCCAGCGCGGTGTGGGTGGTGACACCCAACGGCCGTTTCACCATCGCCGCCTACGCCGCCCCGAAATCGGCCGGCCTGTGGCGCGAGGTGGCCGCCGAGCTCGCCGAGTCGCTGCGCCGGGACGTCCCGACCGTGAGCATCGTCGACGGGCCGTGGGGGCGCGAGGTCATCGGCGCCGGCGGCCAGGGCGCCGCGGTGGTGCGCTTCATCGGGGTCGACGGATACCGGTGGATGGTCCGGTGTGTGGCCAACGGGCCGCAGGACCGTATCGACGCGCTGGTGGACCAGGCGCGAAATGCGTTGGCCGACACGGTGGTGCGCCGCGGCGACACCCCGATGCCGGTGCGTACCCCGCTGCAGGTCCAGTTGCCCGAGCCGATGGCCGCCCAGCTTCGCGCCGCCACCGAGCAGGCCGCCGCGCAACGGGCGCAGGCCGGGGGACAGCAGCCC
>NZ_JBSWXU010000110.1:0-18908 GCF_056160785.1 Mycobacterium sp. ABE4_509
TGCCCAGACTGTCGCGGTGGCTGCGGGCGGTCCGGCGCCGGCGGCCGCCGCGAGTCCGCCCGCCGGCTCGGTGCTCACGTCCATCGAGTCGATGCTCACGGCGGCCCGGAACTGGTTCGAACGCACCTTCTTCGCCGCGACGCCGGTCTACTCACCGCAGACGGTCTCGGTGACGGCCGAACCGGTCAGCGCCAGTGACCCGTTCGCGTTGACCGCGGTGGACGCCGACGGCCGCGCGCTGAGCTACACCGTGCGCGGATCGGCCGAGGGAACCGGAACGGCCGCGGGCGTCCTGACGATTTCCGGCGATACGGCCACCTACACACCGCCGGCGGCCTGGGACGGCGTGACGGCCTACACCGACACGTTCTCGGTCACGGCGTCGGACGCGCGCGACGGCTTCCACATCCACGGATTGTCGGGCCTGCTCAACGCCCTGACCTTCGGGCTGCTGGGCCGCGCCGGGCACACCGCCACCACCACGCTGACCGTCGAGGTGCGCGCGGCGTCCACGCCGCCCGGACCGGATCCGGACCCGCCGACGCCGCCGGACGGGCCGGGTGTGCCGGGATCGTTCCCGGTGTCGTTCGTCAACGACAGCGACTACGCCGACGACCAGGTGCACCTGTTCGTCATCGGTCAGGTCACCCCGGGCCAGTGGTCCTGGGTCGATCGGGACGGGGTGGCGCACCACATCGACCACGCGGCCGCCGATGCGCCCGGCCACCTGGAGAAGGACGGCGTCAACTACGCCGACATGACGTTCACCCTCGCCGAAGCCGACGGCCTGCGGATCCCGCCGGAGCTGCTGGGTGGCCGGATCTACGTGTCCCTGGACGCACCGCTCTACATCGGCATCGCCGCCGACAACTCGGGCTGGGCCTCCCCCGACGGAGCCAACCCCGCCGACCCCAACTACGACACGGTCTACGACTGGTACGAGCTGAGCTACCAGAACGGCTCGGTTCCGTTCGGCGGCAACACCACCCAGGTCGACCAGTTCGGTTTCCCGTTCACCTTCACCGTGTCGCAGGACGCCTTCTCGGCAACCCGGGGTATCGCGTTGAGCCGCGCCGAGGTCTTCACCGAGTTCGAGGACACCGTCCCCGACGCGTTCCAGGCCCTGATCATCAGAGACGAGAACGGAGAACCGGTCCGGATCCTGGCTCCGCGCTCACACCAGCCCGGCGACCTGGCCACCTGGTTCGACGAGCCGGTCGACGAGTTCTGGAACACCTACCGGAGCGAGGAGTTCCGCTATGACGGACCGGGGTACACGGTCACCGGCCACGTCGGAGCCGACGACCGCTTCGCCTACACCGTGACCGCCGCCGACGGCAGCGCCTCGTCGCACACCATGACCAAACCGACCACCGGGGAGGTCTTCCGCGCCGACGGCCCGTTCGTCGGCACCGGCCTGCAGGGTGCGTTCCTGGCCGAACTCGACGCCGCGTTCAACCGCGGGGTGGCCGCCTCGCCGGGGAGCTGGAACGACGTGTCGGCCTACTACCCGGCCGGCGGACGCTGGAACGACTGGGCGCATTTCTTCCACGCCAACAGCGTCGACGGGTTCGCCTACGGCTTCCCCTATGACGACGTCAACAGCCAGAGTTCGGTGGTGATTCTGGGCAACGCCGAACCGTTGAGCGACCTGAGGCTGACGCTGAGGTCCTAACCCGTCAGCGACACACTGATGCGCGCCGGCTGCGGCACCGTAGTGGCCGCCGCCGGTGCTGCTGGACTTGGGAACGTCCGTTGTGGGATGAGGTCGGCCGACCTGCCCTGGGAGTCGGCCCCGGTCGACGTTGACCGGGAGGTGACCGGAGGTGAAACGCTGCCCTTCGCCGGGGCGCGACGGTGGTGGCCGCCCCCGGGCACACCGCCGGCAGCATCGCCGTGCATCTGCCGCAGTACGGGATCCTGTTCACCGGCGACACGATCGCCAGCGTGGGCGCGGTCATGCTCGGGGTGTTCAACCAGGACCGTGACCAGACGATCGGGTCGTTTCGCCGGCTGGCCACACGGTGTGCTTCGGGCACGGCGAGCCGGTCCTCTCCGGCGCCGCAGCGCAGCTCGCGCACGCTGCCGCGCGGCTGTGAGCGGTTCGGGATCGGTGTAGGTGCGCTCGCCGGTCGCTGAGATGCGCAAGACCACTGGCTTCCCACAACCCAACGGCGGCAACGGAATCTTATCCCCGGTCTACATCGCCGACTTCGTCGACGGCGTGGTGCTGGGTGGTGACCGACGACACCGCGGCCGGGCACGTGTTCATCATCAGCGACGGGTGGCTACCACCCGCCGGTGTCTATCGACGAAGGCATGGCGAGGGTCGGACAGTGGCTGCGGGCTGGGGGATGATCCGAGGGCGCAACGGAGCTGAGCCGCAGGGAGTCGTTAGCGCACGTCGAATTACAGCGATGTTGTTTAGCCCGGTCCTGGTGTGGGAATCACCGCTACCGGAGGCGATGGCAACATGACACTCAACGAAGCCCGTATCAGCAGGCGACGCCGCCATACCGTGGTCTACGCGGTCGCAACATCGGTGGCGTTCGCATCAGGCACATTCGCTCTGGTGGCGATGCTCATGGGGTCACCGCGGACATTCGGTTTCGCGCTGGCGCTGTCAGGCGCCGGCTGGATCGTCACCCATTTCGTCGAGCACCTGGCCGAGCGCGACCGCGTCGTGCAACGCAGAAGAGCGCAGACCTGGCCGGTTCGCGGATATGTGCGCCACGGCATGCCGGTGCGACCGCGTCGGCGTCCGGCCCCGGGCCGACGCACAGTCTTGGCGGCCTGACCGCCTCCATGGCACGTCGGGCTTCGGCGCGACAGGGGCCGCTGAGTGCTGTCACCGGCCGCAGCCGCATTCTGCTAGTTGGCGACGTCGTAACGGCAACCCGCATGCAGTCCCGCGGCGGCAGAGCCCCACGACGCCGGCATCGCTGCCAACTCGTCTTCGGCAGCCATGCAGCGATCGAAAACCGCTTCGGCGTAGGCAACGTCACCCAGGGCGGTGTGGCGCGGATAGTTGCCCGGGTCGACACCAAGCATCCGGGCGATCTGGTCGATGCGGGCCGGGAACTCCACCGGCCGCCCTTGGGCTGCCAGCCGTCCAGCTCCGAGGGCGCAGACGTCGACCACGGTGTACAGCCACGGTGGCACGGGCATGCGGCAACGCCCGAACAGATCGGCCACCCGCACGCTGTCGAAAGTCGGGGTGGCACCGACCACGACCGCGTTGCGGTCGATGAACTCGCAGAGCCGCCGGGCGGCCGTGTGTTGGGACACGAAAGCGGCTGGGTCGACGGGGCAACGGGCGGTGTAGTCACTGCGGAACGGTTCGGGCAGCAAGGTCGTCTTCGCCGGGTCGTGCTCGACGAACATGTGCAGGTCGGAGTGAGAACCACCCGCGTGCCGCCGGATCGCGCCGACCTCCCAGATATCCGCGTTCAGCCCCAGACCGGTGCATTCAGTATCGAGGAAGACCAGTTCCTTCATCTCGCCACATCCCTTCGGTCTCTAGAGGAGACCAGCGATTACGTAGTGGCAGTTACCACCGTCGCGCACCCGGAGGGTCGAGTCTGTCCGACAAACAGGCGATTCCGTGGTGGATGCGGCGGTCCCCCGGTCGGTGGACCTGCGGCGGGCCATCCGGCGTGGGACAGCCACACCCGACCGTCCACTGCGCCGCAACTCCTCAGCTCGCACCCAGCTCGGCTGCCGCGATCGCGAATATCTCGCGGCCCGAGCCGACGGCCACGAAATGCCCCGCGCCGTCCACCGGATGCCATACCGCGCCGGGCATCGCGTCGGCCACCGCCTTGTTGATGGGGTCGGGCACCAGCCGGTCGTCCAGCCCCTGCCAGATATGGACCGGCCGTCCTATCTGGCTGACGTCGAAAGCCCAGCGACGGTAGAGCAGTTCGGCGTCGACCACGAGACCGTCGGAGCCGTGGGCGAAGCACTCGGCGCAGGTTTCGCCGAAGCATTCCGCGACCTGCGGCCTGAGAAGAATCGCCTGGTCGTAGTCGTTGACGGAGCTGCGCACCTGTGCGACGAAGGCCGCAGGCCAATGTCTTGCGGCGAAACCGAGAGCCGCATACATGAGCCGAAAGCCAGGTCGGAAGCGCAGCGCGAGCAAGCCTCCCACCGCGTCGATCCTCGAAAGATACTGCGCCGCTGAGTTATCGCCGAAGGCTCCGTAACTGCCCGGGGCAATGCTACTGACGTGTTGCAGGCGGGCCGGGTCGATGTAGGCGGCCGCCGCAAGCGCCCACGGCCCGCCCTCCGACCAGCCCGTGACGCCGAACCGCTGACGTCCCAGTGCGTCGGCAACGGTGAGCAGGTCCTGCGCCCAGCCGGCATAGGAGCGACGCGTCTGGGGGCTCGACTGGCCCATTCCGGGGCGGTCGACGCAGACCAGACGCACACCGTTCTCGGCCGCAGCATCGGCCAGGAGGATCGCCTCGAGCCGGCTGCTCGGGCCGCCGTGGTTGTGCAGCACGAGTGGACCGTCGGGAACCCCGACCTCGAGATATGCCAGCCGTCGGCCGTCCGCCGTCGTCACCGCCTGCACCAGCTTCTTCGGCTCCTTCGCTGAACCACGCCGCAACTCGGACGGGTTCGTCACCCTCGGCCGAACCTACGTCGGAACACATTCGTTGTCGACGTCGGCGGCACCGCTCCGGTAATGGGGTTCGCGGCACAGGGCCGACGGGTGCGCACAACCACATCCACCAAGTGTTCACTGTGCCCCCAGTCGGACTCGAACCGACACTGGGCGGATTTTAAGTCCGCTGCCTCTGCCAATTGGGCTATGGGGGCTTCGCAGTTATGAGGGTATCTTTGTCGATCTCCGGGCCGACCTGCCTTCCTCAGTACCGTATTGATACCGCGGTGCTGCTGGCTGGCCGAGGTACATCAAATGAGAGCCGACGACGTTGCTCTCATTCCGTAGGTGGGGTGGCAACACCATCAACCGCACCGGCGTGCTCGCGCAGGCGTGCAGCGACCTGCCCGAGCCACTCCCTGTAGGTGAATTCCGGCAGTGGGTAATAGTTGGCCCCCAAGGTTCGTGTGACGAGTCGTCTCATATCTGTCTCGGCGCAAGCGGCACTCACTTCATCGATTTCTCGGCTCAGCGAACGGAGCAAATCCGCGGAAGGTTGTTCATCGCGAACATAACCGTCGACGATTCCTTGCCAATCATCGGCTTCCAGGTCCCAATCCTCGTGAAAGTACGCGCCGAAAAAGTGCGATAAGGAGCGTGAAACCGATTGTGCGCTCATCGATTAACCATCCCAGTCAATAGATACCACCCACCAGAACCATCCGCTTTGAGGACCATCTTGACGCTTGACCCCGGCACCACGGTATCGGACCCACGCACCAGCACCGATCCACCCTCAAATGGTGCGACCAATTCGAGCTTTCCCCTCGCTCCGTTAGCTATCCAATCATCGAACACACTCTTGTTCTGCTGTAGTGCAGCACTGAGCGCCGAGGACGCCTCGTCGACAGATGCGAACGTTGATACATTCCCGAGTCGAGGTGAATCGGCCAAACGCGCAGAGAGGTCATCGAACGTTCGCCCAACGTGACGCTCGATGAGGTGCCCACCATTGGCTTCACTGCTGTGCAGAATCGCGGTTGCGTCCTCCAGCGCAAACGTCGGTACGGCACCGACGTCAGCACCACCGCCGTGCAGCCCAGCCGCATCCGGCGTGTTGTCGACATGGGGAGCCGATGGCGCATCGGGGAGATGGTGTGCCCCCGCACTGCCGGCGTCCAGGGCGTCGTCGACGTGACGCCCGGCGTTGAACGCGTCAACAGTATGTTCAAGGCCCTCGGTGACGAACTTGCCGCCTGGAATGGGTGCTGACCCGGCCACGTCGAGCACCGCACCGACCCGGTCCTCGACTGAGGCGTCGTTCCAGTTTCGGAAGACGTCGATGTCGTGGGCGACATCGGGGATCAAACCAAAACTGCCTTCACTCAGGGCGCGGCTGCCTTCGGCGAATGCCGAAGGCTCCGCTGGAAAAGCCTGTACATCGGCATTCTCGGGAAGCGCCGGGATCGGTACGCGCCCCTGACCGACTTCACCGGCCGCCGCGTTGAGATTCTCCAGGACCTCGGTCTGACTCGTCACCTCGCCGCGCGCATCGAACAAGGCCTGTCCCAGGGCGTCGCGCTGGTCCCGGGTCGGGCCGGCGCCCGGACCAGCGACCGTGGACTGAGCCAGCGCATCGTCGAGCGCAGCTTGGGCCGACGTCACGCCCTCATGCGCAGCGTTCACCCTGGCCTGCTGATCACCGATCACTGATGGATCGGCACCAACGATGGGAGCTTCCAACGGATGTTGCGTGTACCGGCGATCCTCGCCCCTGCCGGTTCCGGCGTGCTGATTGAGGATGCGCTCCGATGCCGTGGGCGGTACTTCGACGGGCTTTCCTGCGACTTCCGTCAACGCCTCGTCCAGGCTGGACGGCTGTGGGCCTCCCGCAGGCTTGCCCTCCCCAAGGATCGCTTCCAACGGCGAGTCGGCTGCATCGGCGGCTTCAGAGTTTTCAGCGGTCCCCTCGGGCACGAGCATGTCCTGCCAGCTGCCCGTAGACTCCTTCGGCAGCGATCCCGCACCCCTATGCTCTGCCGACCCTTCTTCGGAGCCCTTGTCCTCAGTCTTGTTGTCTACGAGCCGAATCGCCGGACCAGTCTCATTGCCACCGCGATCGGCCTCGAACCGAATTCCTTCGAGTTCAGCGGCGGTCGCTCGAAGCTGCTGCCCGATCAGGGCATCGGTGGCGACGAGCTGCTCAGTGCGCCATCGGATGTATTCAGCGTGCTCGGCCGCAGCGGTTGCGCGGGCTGCAGCAGTCTCCATGTCGTAGGCACGGTTGTCGGTCACCGAGAGGTCGTCACCTACGGTGAAGTCGTCCTGTTCAGCTTCGGTGATTGCTTCGAGCACTCGACTGCGCGCGACCTGGATGTCTTCGGAGCCGCGCGCGGCGACATCGGCAGCAGCACGATGCACATCACCTTGCCGACGCACCACCGAAGTATCCGCGTTTGCTCGGTTCAGAGCGGCATCTTTGGCGTCACCTTCCCATGTGGTGCCGCCAGGAGACAGGATGTTCTGCCGGTGCTGCTCGAACGCCAACTCCAGTGCACCTGCCGCCGCCCGCCAGCGAGTAGCGGCCGCATCGAGGTCTGAGCTGTCCCAGGCCTCGACGTCCGGCCTGCTGGGTAGACCCATCGATGCGGCCGCAGGGCTCACACGGTCACCGCGATAGCGTCGGCACTGCCCCCGTCCGTCGCCTCATAGCGATCACCTGCCGCAGCGACATCACCGGCCTGACCGGCAATGCGACCTGAGACACGCATCCGCGCGGCGCCGCTTGCCGCTTCAACTGCAGCGATTCCGCACCACTCGGGCGGGCAATTGCCGCACCGTCAAAACCATCAACGAGCACATCAGCGGCGACAGCGGCGCTGTCGGCTGCAGCCGACGTCAACCCGCCGGCGTCCACATCCAAGTTCTTTCCCATGCCAACCCCCGTAACCAACGAGGCTACCCGCGACGGTTAATCCCCCGACGCGGAAAAACCAGGCATTCAATTCGGCTATGGGAGCTTCGCAGCTCAGACGGTACTTGAGGCGGCGTGAGCTTGGCCCGGACCTACCGCCGCGGCACCCCGGTCGACCACAGCGCCCAGGCGATCAGCACCGGCTGGAACAGCAGTCGCACGAACCGCTTGGTGTCGGTGTCCAGACCGAACCCGTCACGTTTGTTGACGTACTGGGCGATGTTGCCGGGGAACACGGCCACGAAGAAGGCCGCGAGCAGCCTGCCGACCAGCACACGGTCGCGGCGCAACAACGCCAGCCCGGCCCCGAGCATGATCTCGACGCCGCCGGAGGCCATCACCACGCCGTCCTCATCCATCGGCACCCACTTGGGCACCTGGGCGCGGAACGTCTCGCGCCCCCAGAACAGGTGGCTCAGGCCGGCGAAGACCATCGCGCCGGCCAGCGCGAGCCTGGCCACGGTGCGCGCCGGGGTGGTCGGCGGCGCGGGCAGCACCGGCAGCACCGGTTCGGCAGCGCCAGCAGCGCCCGGCGCTGCAGCGGTTCCGGTGGGCTGGGCCGGGTTGTCTGCTTGGGTCATGTCCTCAACTCGTCGGCGGCTCGTAGGGAACTTCGGGATGCTCTCGGTGCCAATCCTTCTGGCGTTCATGCACTCGGCGGTGGGTCACCACGATCCAGGCCAGCCCGGCGCCGCCGAGCAGCACAGCCACCACCACCGCGATGATGCCGGCGTCGGGTCGCCCGGTGGCGAAGGCCGCCAAGCCGAAGAACAGCGCCACGATGCCCACCCCGACAGCGGTCAGACCCGGGGCATTCACCCCGGCCTTCATCGTCTCGCCGGCGTGCTGGCGGGTGGTGCGGGCATGGTCGACGGGGTCTCGTGAGGTCTGGGGCATCCGAATTCCTCCTCGCTCGGTGTCCGTGTCGTTGTGGGCTTCGGCTACGTGCGCAGGGCCGGCCGTCGGTGCCACACCCGATACCGGTGCGGCGACCTCGACGGCGGCGACGCTTCGTGTGCGTGTGTCGCCGGAGCTGCCATGGCGGTGGCATACCCGGGCGCCGCGTCGCGAAACGGTGACGCCGCCGCGACAAGATGACCGAATGGTCAGGAAGTGCGCCTCTTGACGCGTTCGTCCGCTTCGAACGCCACCCGATCACCGGGCCCGTCGCCGAAGAAGCGATAGGTCCCGGCGTGGGCGTCGGCCATCAGCTGCACCTCGTGGACGGTCAGCCAGCGCTGCGCGGCCGGGTCGGCGATCACGTCGCCCTCTCGGATCGCGGCCGGCTCCACCAGTTCCGTGCTTTCGTTGTCCGCATCCATGTCCATGCCGTTTCCGTGTGGGTACCGGTCAAACACGTTGTTGTGGCCGTATGCGCGCCGCCGGGCGCCGAGCGCCTCAGTGCTCACGCGGCGTGTGGATCAACAGAGTCTTCGGTCTTTGATCGACGGGTTCGGCACACGCCTCACCTCCAATGAACCGCTGTTGTCTAGGCTTACCCGGCCCGGCGGCAGTGAAACCCCTTATTCGCTATGGCTGCAGAACGACTTTGACCGCGCCGTCCTGCTTTTTCTGGAAGATGTCGTAGGCGTGCGGCGCCTGGGCCAACGGCACCACGTGCGAGGCGAACGTGTCCACCCCCAGCGGGTCGTCATCGGTGAGCAGCGGCATGATGTCGTCCACCCACCGCTTGACGTTGGCTTGGCCCATCCGGACGGTGATCTGCTTGTCGAACAGCTTCATCAGCGGCATCGGATCGGCCATACCGCCGTACACACCGATCAACGACAACGTGCCGCCGCGGCGTACACAGTCGATCGCGCTGTACAGCGCGTCGAGCCGGTCGAGGCCCGCCACCTGCATCAACGGCTTGGCCACCGCGTCCGGCAGGAACGCGGTCGCGGTCTGCATTGCCTGGGCCACCCGCGAGCCGTGCGCCTCCATCCCGACGGCGTCGATCACCGAGTCGGCGCCCCGGCCATCGGTCATCGACCGCACCGCATCGCCCAACGACCCGTTGCACTGCTCGGCGTCCAGCGTCTGGATCCCGCGGGCCGCGACACGGGCGAGCCGCTCAGGCACCCGGTCGACCGCGATCACCCGGTAGCCCCGGTGGTGGGCGATCCGCGCCGCCATGTCCCCGATCGGCCCCAGACCGAGCACCGTCACCGATCCACCGTCGGGCACCTCGGCGTATTCGACGGCCTGCCAGGCCGTCGGCAACACATCGGACAGGTAGACGAAACGCGAATCCGGCGGCCCGTCGGGAACTTTGATGTGGGTGAACTGCGCCTGGGGCACCCGCAGATATTCGGCCTGCCCGCCGGGAACCGAGCCGTAGAGCTCGGAGTAGCCGAACAGCGCGGCGCCGCTGCCCTGGTCACGGACTTGGGTGGTCTCGCACTGCGTGTAGAGCTGCTGATCGCACATGAAGCAATGCCCGCACGAGATCTGGAACGGGATCACCACCCGGTCCCCGACCGCGAGCTCGGAGACCTCCGACCCGACTTCGCGGACCACCCCCATCGGCTCGTGACCGAGGATGTCGCCTTCGTTCATGAACGCCCCGAGCACCTCGTAGAGGTGCAGGTCCGAGCCGCAGATGTTGGTCGACGTCACCTCGATGACGGCGTCGGTGGGCTTCTCGATGATCGGATCTGCAACGGTGTCGACGCGCACGTCGCGCCGGCCATGCCAAGTGACTGCCTTCATGGGCAGCATCGATACCCGGCCCACGGGCGCTGAAACACCTGCCCGCCAAGGCCGGCGGCACGTTTGGAAACCCTACGCAGCGGCAACGCCGAATGCCATGGTGGAGGCCGAAGGCAGCGCCGCATTCGACGACTTGGCGTCGCTGCTCGACTATCCGATGTTCGTCGTGACCACCAGCGCCGACGGGCACCCGGCCGGCTGCCTGGTCGGGTTCGCCTCCCAGACCAGCATCCACCCGCCCCGCTTCCTGGCTGGGCTGTCCCGCAACAACCACACGTTCGGCGTCGCCCAGCACAGCGAGCACCTCGCCGTGCACGTGCTGCCCCGCACCGAACTGCCACTGGCGCAATTGTTCGGGGGCACCACCGGCGACTCGTGTGACAAGTTCGCGCGGTGCGGCTGGCACACCGGCCCGCAGGGGATGCCGATCCTCGACGCCGCCGCGGGCTGGTTCGTCGGAAAGGTGCTGCGCCGCTTCGACCTCGGCGACCACGTCGGCCATCTGCTCGAGCCGGTCGCCGGCAGCGCACCGGAGCAACTGGGTGAGCTGATCTCGTTCTCCGACGTCCGCGACCTCGCCCCCGGACACGACGCGTGACCCGGCTGCTCACCGTCGCCGCGGGTGCCGCGGTCGAGGACCACGGATACCGGCCCGCCCCGCTCGGGGTGCGCGCGAACATGATCTTCAGCGCCGACGGGGCCGCCGGGTTCGGCGGCCGCGCCGGTCCGCTGTCCTGCCCGCCCGACCAGCAGCTGCTGCTGGCGCTGCGCGCCTACGCCGACGTCGTACTCGTCGGTGCCGGCACCGCACGCGCCGAGAGCTACGGACCGGTCAGGCTGAGCCCCGAACACCGGCGCCAGCGCATCGAGTCGGGTTTCACCGAACTACCCCCGCCGATCGCGGTGGTGTCGCAGAGCGGGCGACTGCCCGAGACGATGCTCGGCGGAGCAACGCCGCCGATCCTGATCACCAGCACCCGCGGGCGGACGGGCAACCCGGCGGTGGCCGATCTTCCCTGCGAGGTGATGGTGTGCGGCGAGGACGACGTCAACGTCGCCGACGCTGTGGCCCAACTCCGCGCCCGCGGCCTGGGGCGGGTGCTGTGTGAGGGCGGGCCGACCCTGCTCGACGAACTCGTGGCCGCCGACCTCGTCGACGAACTGTGCGTGACGATGGCCCCGCTGCTGGCCGGATGCCAGCCACTCGGGCAGGCCGCCGCCCCGATGAACTCACCGACCCGGCTGCACCTGGACCAGACGCTGGTCAGCGACACCGGCTACATGTACCTGCGCTACCAGCGGCCGGGCCTGGAATAGCTCAGCCGCCCCCGAACATCGAGCCCGTCCAGTCCTGCCCCCACGGTCCTTGGCTGCCGTAGCCTGGGCCCATCATTCCCGGACCCCACGGGTTGCCGTTGTAGTAGCCCGGGCCCATCCCCGGCCCCCACAGCGGTTCGGGACCGCAGGCGGAGTTCCAGCCGCTCGGCCCCCAGCAGTGCGGGCCCACCGGCCCCTGGGCCGGCAGGTCGACACCGCGGGAGGTGGACAAGGTCGATTGTGGTTGCGCGACGAGGTCACCGTCGCCGGAGAATCCGGCGCCGACCGCGAAGAACCCCGCCAGCAGCAGGACGGCCAGCACCGTGGTCGTTGTGCGTGTAGTCACCATGACATCTCGCTCCTCAATGCCTGCGACCCCACTGAGATAGCGGACGCCACCACAATCACGGTGCGGCTCGCCCTGGCATCACCAGACTGCGCGTCCGTGCCGGTGGCGCACCAGAGTCGAAGGTCCTCTGGCGCACACGTCTAGGGCGCCGGCGGAGACTCGGAACGTCGCATGCCCAGCGGCAGCACCAGCCAGAAGCCGCTGAACACCACCACCGCGCCGATGCCGGCGAGCAGCGCCGGGACCATCCCCAGCACCGCGTAGAAGATCAGCACCGTCATCCCGGTCACCGCCAGCCCGAGCAGCAGCACCCCGGCGTAGGCGCACTTGTGCGACGCCGAGACCAGACTGCGCAACCGTTGCTGGCGAAACAACAGCCGGTGCATCGCCACCGGCGCGACGAGCAGCGCGGTCGAGAGCACCGCGGTGCACACGGTGACCAGATAGACGATCTGCATACCGCCGTCGAGGATGTCGAAACGCCCCTGGAACGGCAGCGTCAGCAGGAACCCGGTCAGCACCTGCACACCGGTCTGCACCACCCGCAGCTCCTGCAGCAAGCTGTTCCAATTGCGGTCCAGCCGTTCGGTTCCGGTCTCACGGCGACCGCGGTGGAGCTGGTCGTCGTCCTGCAGCCGGTCGGCGTCCATGGGGCCGATCCTTCCACGTCACGCACGGCGGGGACCAGGTTTGGCAACCCCGCCGCCGGGGTATGTGCCCGAGGCCCGACGGAGTCACCGAAGACGTGCGGAGACGGCATGAGCAAATTATCGAGATCCCTCTACATCCCGCTTTCCACCGCCGCGAGTATCGGCGGCGGCATCTTGGCCGGCAAGATCTTCAGCCTGGCCTGGGAGCGCATCGACGACTCCGAACCACCCGACCCGCAGGATCTGCAGCAACCGATATCCTCGGCACTGCTCGCCGCCGCCCTGCAGGGTGTGGTCTGGGGTGTCGTCCGGGCACTCGTGCAGCGCGCCGGCGCCCACAGCTACCAAGCGATCACTGCCGAACAACCGCCTACGTAGCCGATTCGTTGCCGGTCTCATAGCCGATACACAGGTTTCGCCGAGCAGTCTCTAAGCCGGACACAGCACCGTGGAGTCATGGCTAACACATCACCCAATCGGCAAGCCGCCGCCACCGGCTCCAAGGATCTGTGGTGTGGCTCCCTTCTCGCGCTGACCGGCAGCGTCGCGATCATGCTGGTGGCCACCCCGGGTGCGGTCAGCCCCGCGGTGTACTGGGCCGTGTCCTCGATCGCGCTGATCACCGCACTGACCGTGCTCGTCGCCGGCGAATGCGCCTGGGAGGACATGGTCGCCAACGCACGCGCCGCCGGCGTGGTCGCCCGCTAGCGCTAGCCGGCGCGGGTTTCGCCTGCCAACCGGACCAACTTGTCGCGCACCAGGTCCGGGCGCTCGTCGACGATGAAATGCCCGCCGTCGACCAACTCGAGGGTGTAGTCGTCGGCGCGGGCGGTCTCCGGATCGGCCAGCGCCGGCGCGATCGCGATGTCGTCGCGGCCGAACAGCACCCGGATCGGCACCGTCGCCTGCCGGCGCTCCGGGTGCCGGACCGCCCGCGGGATCTCCCGAAACAGAAACGTCCGATAGGTGTCGCGGGCGGCGCGCGCCACCACCGGATCGCGGAACCGCTCGGTGTAGACCCGCGCGGTCTGCGCGTCGATCTCCGAATACCGCCGGTAGGCACGGTCCAGGAAGCCGGTGCGCTGCTGCACCGGAACCCCGCCGATCGCGATCAGCGGCTGATACAGCAGGAACCGCCACGCATGCCGGGCGATCACCGCCGGCGGCACCCACGGATGCGCGATGTTCAGCGCCAGGTAGCCGTCGATGCGCTCGGGCTCCCGCAGCGTCAGCAGGTGCCCCAGGAAGCCGCCCCAGTCGTGGCCGACCAGCAGCAGCCGGTCCAGCCCCAGCGCGTCGATCAGCGCAACCAGGTCGCTGACCACCTCCTCCTTGGCCCACCGGTGCGGCGCCGGGCCCGACCACCCGTAGCCCGGCAGGTCGGGGGCGATGATCCGCAACCCGGGGGGCGGATCGGCCAGCAGATCCCGGTACACCCAGTGATGCTGCGGCCACCCGTGCAGCGCGAGCACCGGTCGGCCGTCCGGCGGACCCGCCTCGGTGACGTGGAACCGCACCCCACGGGCGTCGATGTGGCTGCGTCGCACTGCCCGAATGGACGGGGGTTGGCTGGTCATCCCCCGAGAGTATCGGCAACGCGCTACCGTGCCGATATGCCCGGGTACCGTGACCTCTTCGACGCCAGCACCAACGACCCCGCCGCCTTCTGGGCCGAGGCCGCCACCGCCGTCACCTGGACCAAGGCGCCCGAACGCATCCTCGACGACAGCCACCCGCCGTTCTACCGCTGGTTCCCCGACGCCGAACTCAACACCTGCGCCAACGCCCTGGACCGCCACGTCGCCGGCGGGCAGGAGCGAAGCGACTCGGGGATCAGCTGGGGCGGGCGCGCCGACCAGCCCGCACTGATCTACGACTCCGCGGTCACCGACACCAAGCGCGTCTACAGCTACGCCGACCTGCTCGAACAGACCGCCCGCTTCGCCGGCGTGCTGCGCGGCCTCGGCGTCGGCAAGGGCGACCGCGTCGTCATCTACATGCCGATGATCCCCGAGGCCGTGATCGCGATGCTGGCCTGCGCCCGTCTCGGCGCGGTCCACTCGGTGGTGTTCGGCGGCTTCGCCCCGCACGAGCTGGCGGTGCGCATCGACGACGTCCGGCCGACGGTGATCGTCTCGGCGTCGTGTGGCATCGAACCGTCCCGGGTCGTCGAGTACAAGCCGATGCTCGACGCCGCCGTCGCCATGGTCGACCACCCGCCGGCGCATTGCGTTGTGGTGCAACGTGATCGCCACCGCTGCGAGCTCATCGAGGGCCGCGACCTGGACTGGAACGAGGTGATGGCCGGCGCCGAACCCGCTGACGCGGTCCCGGTGGCGGCGACCGACCCGCTCTATGTGCTCTACACCTCGGGCACCACCGGCAAACCCAAGGGCATCGTGCGCGACAACGGCGGCCACGCCGTCGCACTGCTGTGGAGCATGCGCCACATCTACGACCTCGCCCCCGGCGAGGTGTTCTGGGCCGCCTCCGACGTGGGCTGGGTGGTCGGCCACTCCTACATCGTCTACGCACCGCTGCTGCTCGGCGCCACCACGGTGCTCTACGAGGGCAAACCGGTCGGCACACCCGACCCCGGGGCGTTCTGGCGGGTGGCCGCCGAGCACGGGGTCAAAGCGCTGTTCACCGCACCGACGGCGATCCGCGCGATCCGCAAGGAGGACCCCGAGGGCAAATACCTCGCCGACTACGACCTGTCCGGGCTGAAGTACCTGTTCCTGGCCGGGGAAAGGCTCGACCCCGACACCTACCACTGGGCGACCGACAAACTCGGCGTCCCGGTGATCGACCACTGGTGGCAGACCGAGACCGGCTGGGCCATCGCGGCCAATCCGATGGGCGTCGAAGCGCTGCCGATCAAGGCGGGCTCGCCCACGGTGCCGATGCCGGGCTACGACGTGCACATCCTGCACGACGACGGCTACCGCTGCGAGACCGGCGAGGAAGGCGCGATCTGCATCCGGCTGCCGTTGCCGCCGGGCACGCTGCCCACCCTGTGGAACGCCGAGGCCCGCTACGAGGCGTCCTACCTGTCCGAGCACCCCGGCTACTACCTGACCGGCGACGGCGGACGCTACGACGAGGACGGCTACCTGTTCGTGATGGGCCGCATCGACGACGTCATCAACGTCGCCGGCCACCGGATGTCCACCGGCGCCATCGAAGAGGTGCTCGCCATGCACCCGGCGGTCGCCGAGTGCGCCGTCATCGGGGTGCCCGACGAGATCAAGGGGCAGGCACCCCGCGGACTGGTGGTGGTCAAGGCCGGGGCGTCGACCGACGGCCTGGCCGACGAGCTGGTGCGGATGGTGCGCGACGAGATCGGCGCGGTGGCGGCGTTCCGGTTGGTCGACATCGTTCCGGCGCTGCCCAAGACCCGCTCGGGAAAGATCCTGCGCAAGACGCTGCGCGGGATCGCGGCCGGCCGCGACGAACCGGTGCCCTCGACGATCGAGGATCCCGCCGTGCTCGACGCGCTGGCCCCGATCCTGCGGCCCTGACATCCGGCGGGTTAACCGCGCCGCAAACCTGGGTACCTCCTTCAACAGACACGTCAATACGGTCGGCGTGGAGGGAGGCGGGCCATGTCGTCGGGTCCCAAATACATGGCGGTGCAGGGCGCGGCGCTGATCATGGCCGCGCTGCTGGCCGCACTCGGGCTGCTCGGATTCATTCCCGGAGTGACGGCGAACCTCGGTGAGTTGGCCTGGGCCGGGCAGCATTCCGGTGCCGCACTGTTCGGCGTCTTCATGGTCTCCGCGCTGGTGAACATCGTTCACCTGACGGTCGCCGCCGCCGGCTTCGCGATGGCCCGTTCCTATTCCGGCGCTCGGGCCTATCTGGCGCTCGGCGGGATGCTCTACCTGGGGCTGTGGATGTACGGGCTGCTGATCGAGCGGGGCAGCACCGCCCACGTCGTCCCGCTCAACAACGCCGACAACTGGCTGCACCTGTGCCTGGGCGGGGTCATGGTGCTGCTGGCGGTGACGCTGGGCGGCCAGCACGACCCGACCAAGCAGCGGGCGGGAGCCCATCGCCACCTGGGTGCGGCGGCCTGAGGGTCGCTCCAGCCCGGCACCGGCCCGTGAGCGTACGGGTTCTGATGGGAATCGCGCGATCCCCGTCAGAAAGCGGACGCCCGCGGTGACGTGGGGACGCCGTGCGGCAGCACCGCCCCAGTCCGCTACGCGATCGACAGCGCGATGCCGTCCAGGATGTCGTGCTCGCTGACCACCAACTCGTCGATCCCGGCACGCTCGGTCAGGGCGGCCGCCAGTTCCTGCACCACGATCGCTCCCCCGCCGATCACATCCACCCGGCCCTCGTGCATCGGCCCCAGCGCGGCGCGCTGCTGACGGGTCATCGCGACCAGATCCGCGCACACCTGAAGCAGGTCGTCGAACCCCACCCGGGCCAGATGGATCGCCTCGGAGTCGTAGGTCGTCATCTTCAGCGCCAGCGCGGCCAGCGTCGTCATGGTGCCGGCCACCCCGACCCAGGTGCGCGCACCCTCGACCGGCACCGCCCGCAGCGCCTCATCCAGCGCAGAACGCACCACCGCACGCGCCGAGGCGACCTCCTCCTCGGTGGGCGGATCGGAATGCAGGCACCGCTCGGTGAGCCGCACACAGCCGATGTCGGCCGAGTAGCCGGCCACCACGTCCCGCGAGTCCGCCGAGCCCAGCACCACCTCGGTGGAACCCCCGCCCAGATCGACGACCACGAAAGGCGCTTCGGCCGAATCCAATTCACCGACCGCGCCGCGGAACGACAGCTCGGCCTCCTCGGCGCCGGTGATCACCTCGGCCACCGACCCGGGAACCACCGCGCCGAGCACATCGGCGGTCATCGCGAAGAACGCGTCCCGGTTCGACGCGTCACGCGCGGCCGACGTCGCCACCATCCGCACCGCCGCCACGTCGTGGCGACGCATCAACTCGGCGTAGTCGACCAACGCCACCTGGGTGCGCACCAGCGCGTCGGCGGCGAACTGGCCGGTGGCGTCGACGCCCTGCCCGAGGCGCACTATGCGCATCTCACGATGCACGTCGCAGACCACCCCGTCGGCGACGTCGGCGATGAGCAGCCGGATCGAGTTGGTCCCGCAATCGACGGCGGCCACACGTGTCACGTCCACACCTCTCGGTCCAGAATTCCGGCCATCCCCGGCTCCACGGCCAGCACCGCCAGCGCCTCGTCCCCGAACGGGTTCACCCCCGGTCCTTTCGCCAGCGAATGGGCAATCACCACATGCAAACACTTGACCCGCTCCGGCATGCCCCCGCCGGAGAAGGTGGTACCCAGCGACTCGATCGCATCACGCTCGGCGAGATAGGACTCGTGGGCTCGACGATAGGCTGCGGCCAGGTCCGGGTCGGCGGCCAGCCGCTCGGTCATCTCCCGCATCATCCCCGAGGACTCCAACCGGCTCGCCGCGGCCGTCAGCGCTGGATGGGTCAGGTAGTACAACGTCGGAAACGGTGTTCCGTCAGGCAATCTCGGCGCGGTCTTCACCACGGCGGGTTCACCGTTGGGGCAGCGGTAGGCGATCTCGAGCACACCGCGGGGCTCCCGGCCCAGCTGCCCCGCGACGGCGTCGAGATCGGCGGGCTCAACCACCGGGCGGTGGCGCGCCGGGCGCGACGGGTTCGGGCCCGGCAGGAACCGGTTCAGGTGCCCCGGGCGCACCGGGCGGGGTCGACGGCGTCGACGGCAGACCGTGCGGCGCATCGGCGATGGTGTGCCACAACGCCGTGTACCACGGGTCACCGCTGTTGACCTCGGCCGCCAGCTCCTGCGGTGTGCCCGGCGCCGCGGCACCGGGCGGCAACTGCACCTGATACGGAGTCTCCCCGGGCATCACGAACCCCAGCCGCTCGCGGGCCTGGGCGGCGATGAACACCGGATCGGCGAGCTTGTCCTTCTGCTGTTCCAGATCGGCGATCTGCTCGCGCAGCTGCGCCTCGGTGGCCTGCAACTGGCGCATCTCGGTGCGCTGGGCGAAGTAGGTCCGAACCGGCCCGGCGATGGTCAGCGTCAGCACACAGATCACCGCCGCCAGAATCGCCGCGCGCCGGGCCGCCGAACCGAACCGCTGCTCGGCCGCCTGCTCCGCCGATGCCGCGATGACCTCGCGGATCGACCCGGCAGACTGCGTGGCGACCTGGCCGCCGCGCTCCGACCGCCCGGCGACCTCGGCGCCATCGGCATCCTCGGCCGCCTCATCGGCATTCTTGCCCTGCCGCGGCGCGGTGTCCTTGGACGCGCTCGACGCGG
>NZ_JBSWXU010000111.1:0-18697 GCF_056160785.1 Mycobacterium sp. ABE4_509
GGGCCGGTGAGTCGGGTCTGGCCCGGGCCTGCTACCGGGGCCGCCCCGGGCATCCGGTGGTCATCGCGCGCCGGCACTGGGCCGCGCTGGCGGCGTCTTTGCACGGCGACGACGGGGCCGGGCCGTTTCTGCGCTCGCGCTCCGACGTCGTGGTGGTGGACTGTGCAGATCTGTCCACCGGTCGCGACATCGACCACCGGTAGCGCTCGACACCGCGCGGTGTCCACCGGTTGGGGGACAGCGGGTTCACCCGTCCGAAGGGCCGATCGTGGTACAGACGCGGCCGCGTCGATGCGACAGAGTTGTGTCAACGAACCGCCCGACCAACCGAGGAGATCGACATGAGCCGCTTCGCCCGCCTGATCGCTGCGCCCGCCCTGTCCGCCGGAATCCTGGCCGGTGTCGCGCTCGGTGGCGCGGGGACCGCGAATGCGTCGATGATCGTCCGCCAGGACGGCGGCATGGTGGCGGCGCCCGATATCCATGCCCATCAGACGATGATGTATCCGCGTTTCGGCCACGGCTACTGGCCGACGCACGTCAGCGCACCGCACACCGACACCACGGTGCATCACAGCCGCTGACATTCGCCGATCGGGCGCGCAGGAGTACCGCGGGGGTACTCTTGCGCGCCCGATTCGTCCGGTTTCGTTCAGGTGAGCATGGCGTCGGCGAACCGGCGCACCGCGTCCGCGCCGGTCTGCGCGGCCCGCTCGTGACCGGCGCGGACGCGGGTGTCCAGTGCCCCGGTCGCCGGGTCGAGGGTGATCTCGGCGAGTAGCTCGCCGGTGGTCGGTTCGCAGACGGCCCAGGAGTACAGCGTGCCCGATTCCCACTGTGCGGACCGGTTGGTGACGTGGTCTCGGTGGTGTTCGCCCAGTTCGGCGAGGGCGGGGCGGTCATCGACACGATCATCGGCACGTAGCGCGCGCAGGTACCACGCCCCGGCGTTGATTTCGACGGGCTCCATGACCACAGCTTGCCACGGCCGCGGGGGCGCGACCCGGACAGAGATCGGCCCCGCTGTCGCCGGCAGACGCGGGCAGCAGCGGGGCCGTTCCACCCCTCGTTCCCAGCTGATGGAGCCGGAGTTCCAGCAAACTCGCGGCTCCAATGTCTCAAGACGATATACGAGCAGGCAGCGATCGGGAAGAGAATTCACCAAAGTGCAAATTGCGACTACAAGTCGCATTCATCTGCGGATGCGGGCTGTGGATCCAGCCAGCAAGCGGAGCATTGGGCAGCCTTCCGGCCGATCAGCAGCAAATTTGCCGCGGATTGGTCGTGCGAGCAAAGGCGCCGCCTACCGCTTCGGCGGCGTCAGTCGCTCTTGATCTCGCAGATCACGGTGCCCTGGGTGATCGCGCTGCCGGGCTCGGCGGACAGTCCGGAGATGACACCGTCCTTGTGGGCGGTGACCGGGTTCTCCATCTTCATCGCCTCGAGCACGACGACCAGTTCGCCGGCGGCCACGGTCTGGCCCTCCTCGACGGCCACCTTGACCACGGTGCCCTGCATCGGCGCGGTCACCGAATCACCGGAGGCTGCGGCGCCGCCGCCGCCGCCACGCTTGCGGGCCTTGGGCTTCTTGCGCACGACCCCGGAAGCCGGTGCGCCGCCACCGCCGAGGGCCAGGTCGCCGGGCAGCGAGACCTCGAGGCGGCGGCCACCCACCTCGACAACCACGGTCTGGCGGGGGATGGTGTCCTCTTCCTCGATCGGATCGCCACCGGTGAACGGCTCGATGGTGTTGTCCCACTCGGTTTCGATCCAGCGGGTGTGCACGTCGAAGCCGCTGCCGTCACCGATGAAGGCCGGGTCGGACACCACGGCGCGGTGGAACGGGATGACGGTGGCCAGGCCCTCGACGTTGAAATCGTGCAGCGCGCGACGCGAGCGTTCCAGCGCCTCTTCGCGGGTGGCGCCGGTGACGATCAGCTTGGCCAGCATCGAGTCGAACTGACCCCCGATGACCGAACCTGTCTCCACGCCGGAGTCCAGCCGCACGCCGGGGCCGGTCGGCGCCTCGAACTTGCTGACCGGGCCGGGAGCGGGCAGGAATCCGCGGCCGGCGTCCTCGCCGTTGATGCGGAACTCGAAGGAGTGTCCGCGCGGCGTCGGATCCTCGGTGATGTCCAGCGCGTCGCCGTTGGCGATGCGGAACTGCTGGCGTACCAGGTCGATGCCGGAGGTCTCCTCGGTGACCGGGTGCTCCACCTGCAGTCGGGTGTTGACCTCGAGGAAGCTGATCAGGCCGTCCTGGCCTACCAGGTATTCCACGGTGCCCGCGCCGTAGTAGCCGGACTCCTTGCAGATCCGCTTGGCGGACTCGTGGATCTCCTTGCGCTGGGCGTCGGTGAGGAACGGTGCCGGCGCCTCTTCGACGAGCTTCTGGAAGCGGCGCTGCAGCGAGCAGTCGCGGGTGCCGGCGACGACGACGTTGCCGTGCATGTCGGCGATGACCTGGGCCTCGACGTGGCGCGGCTTGTCGAGATAGCGCTCCACGAAGCACTCGCCGCGGCCGAATGCGGCGACGGCCTCGCGGGTCGCCGAGTCGAACAGCTCGGGGATCTCCTCGATGGTGCGGGCGACCTTCATGCCGCGGCCGCCGCCGCCGAAGGCCGCCTTGATGGCCACGGGTACGCCGTACTCCTTGGCGAACTCGACGACCTCGTTGGCGTCCTTGACCGGGTCGGGGGTGCCGGGCACCAGCGGCGCCTCGGCGCGTGCGGCGATGTGGCGCGCGGTCACCTTGTCGCCGAGGTCGCGGATGGACTGCGGGCTGGGCCCGATCCAGATCAGCCCGGCGTCGAGGACGGCCTGGGCGAAGTCGGCGTTCTCGCTCAGGAAGCCGTAGCCGGGGTGGATGGCGTTGGCGCCGGACTTGGCGGCGGCGTCGAGCAGTTTCTCGAACACCAGGTAGGACTCCGCGGAGGTCTGGCCGCCCAGCGCGAACGCCTCGTCGGCGAGCCGGACGTGGGGAGCGTCGGCGTCGGGTTCGGCGTAGACGGCCACGCTCTGCAGTCCGGCATCCCGGGCTGCGCGGATCACTCGGACCGCGATCTCTCCACGGTTGGCGACGAGCACCTTGGAGATCTTCGAGCTGGCGTGACTGGCCACGGCGCCTCCTGATGGCAGAGTTCTCTTAGAGCGTCTTTAAGAAGATATCTCGCGCAGTCTAAGGGGCCCACATCGAGTCTCGGCGAGCCGGTCGGTTACCGGTGAGTAGCGGTTGCCGACATGGCGTTGCTCGCAAAAACTGTGGCTTGCGCGCTCAGCGTGTCCGCGCAGGCTACGGTGACGTACCGGTGCCAGCCACCGGCTTCCAGCGCGCTCGCTGGCGGCCCGGCAACTAGGGGGATCGTGACTGTTGACGCCTGGGTGACGCTCGCCGTCGTCGTCGTCACCGTCGCGGTGCTGGTGCTCGACCGGTTCAATCCGTCGCTGGTGATGGGCGGGGCGGTCCTGACGCTCTACATCGGCGGTGTCATCGATTCCGGCCAGCTGCTCGCGGGTGTGGCCAACGAGTCCCTTGCCATCGTCGCCGCGTTGTACGTGCTGGCGGGGGCTGCCGACATCACCGGCGCATTCGACGGGGTGACCTCGAAGCTGCTCGGGAGGGCCGATCGCAACCGGCCGCGGGCCGAACTGTTGCGGGTGTGCGGGCCTTCGGCGGGGGTCTCGGCGTTCATCGCGAACACGCCGCTGGTGGCGATGCTGGCCCCGCGGGTGGTCCGGTGGTGTCGCCGCACTGGGCGGTCGCCGTCGCTCTACCTGATGCCGCTGAGCTACGCGGTCATCCTGGGCGGGTCGATGACCATGATCGGCACGTCGGTCAACCTGTTCGTCAACGATCTGATCGACTCGGCCGGGTTGGGGCGGCTGAGCGTGTTCTCGATCTTCGGGATCGGGCTGCCGCTGGCCATCGGCTGCGTTCTGCTCATGGTGCTGCTGGGTCCGCTGCTGCTCAAGGATCGCGCCACTCCGGGGGAGTCGCTGTCCGGGACCGAGCGGGAGTTCACCGTGGAGATGACCATCGCCTTCAACAGCGCTCTCGCCGGTGCGACGGTGGCCGAGGCCGGGTTGCGCAATCTCGACGGTGTGTTCCTCGTCGAGGTCGAGCGCGCCGAGCGGGTGATCGCGGCGGTCGGGCCCGACGAACCGCTGGCGGTGGGTGATCGGCTGGTGTTCGTCGGCAACCTGGCCCGAGTGCTGGATCTGCAGAACATGACAGGGTTGATCTCGGCCGAGGCGCGCCACTTCGACGACCTGGCCCGAAATCCGCAGCGCCAGTTCGTCGAAGCGGTGATCGGTGCCGGTTCACCGCTGGTCGGGTCCAGTTTGAAGGCCGCCGGCTTCCGTCGCCGTTACGGCTCGGCGGTCGTCGCGATTCATCGCGCCAGCCAGCAGTTGTCCGGCAAGCTCGGCGACGTCCGGCTGCGCGCCGGCGACGTGCTGCTGGTGCTGGCCGGCCCCGACTTCCTGCAGCAGTACCGCCAGCACCGGGACTTCGCGGTGGTGGCGCCGCTCAACCAGGACCGCCCGATTCGCCGCGAGCACACCAGGGTGGTCGAGCTCAGCATCGTCGGGCTGATCGTGCTGGCCGGGACGGGGCTGATGGATCTGCTGCAGGTCTCGTTGATCATCGCCTTCGCGCTGATCGTCACGAAGGTGGTGACCGTCGACGATGCCCGCCGGTTCATCAACGCCAACGTGCTGCTGCTGATGGCCACCAGTTTCGGGCTGGGTCTTGCCGTCGAGAAGAGCGGCCTGGCCTCCTCGCTGGCCAACCTGGTGGTGAGCGCGGCGGCCCCGCTGGGCAGTATCGGACTGCTGGCCGCGGTGCTCGCGGCGACCATGGTGGTGACCGAGGTGATCTCCAACCTCGCCGCGGCCGCGCTGATGTTCCCGATCGCGGTGGCGGTGGCCGAGCAGGCGGACGTCAATGCTCTGCCCTTCGCGGTCGTGGTGATCTTCGGGGCCAGTCTGTCGTTCCTGACTCCGATCGGGTACCAGACCAACACGATGGTGTGGGCGATGGGCGGCTACCGGTACACCGATTTCGCGCGGCTGGGCCTGCCGCTGACCGTGCTGGTCCTCGTTGCGACTCCGTTTCTGGTGCCGATCTTCTTCCCGTTCCACTGACCGGGTCCGGGGCGGGATGACGCACGCCCCCGATGCGGGTTGGTGCCGTTCCCAGCTAGGCGATATTATGAATTGCAATTTATTGCAATCCATCAATCGAAGGGCGGTGCGCGAGTGGTTCCGAGTTTTCGTGATGGCGCCGAGCGGCCCCTCTACGAGATCAAGGCGAACCTGTTCAAGGCGCTCGCACACCCCGCCCGCATCCGCATTCTCGAGATCCTCTCGGCCACCGGGCGGCCCACGCCGGTCAGCGAGATCCTCGCCGAGACCGAGCTGGAGCCGACCCTGCTGTCGCAGCATCTGGCGGTGCTCAAGCGGCACTATGTCGTCAGCGGTGAGCGGGTCGGTAACGCGGTGTACTACGAGCTGGCCCACCCGAAGATCTCGGAGCTGCTGATGATCGCCCGGGCTTTCCTCACCGACACGCTGGGCGCCCGTCGAGATCAGCTCGAGATGCTGGGGTCGCTGCCGCCGGTCGGGCCGCGCTGATGATCGCCGGCGCAGGCCGGCACGCGCGGTCGCTGCTGCCCGGCCGTGCCGACTACGCCGGGTTGTCGCGGTCCTGGCGCCGCGACGTGCTGGCCGGCGTCACCGTCGGCGTCGTCGCGCTGCCGCTCGCGTTGGCGTTCGGCATCAGCTCCGGAGCGGGGGCCGCGGCCGGTCTGATCACCGCCGTGGTGGCAGGCCTGGTGGCCGCGGTCTTCGGGGGTTCACAGGTCCAGGTGTCGGGGCCGACCGGCGCCATGGCGGTGGTGCTGGCGCCGGTCGTGGCGCAGTACGGCATGAACAGCCTGGCGCTGGTCACGGTGCTGGCCGGGGTGATCGTGCTGGCCGCCGGGGCGACCGGACTCGGCCGGGCGGTCACCTTCATTCCCTGGCCGGTGATCGAGGGGTTCACCGTCGGGATCGCCGCGATCATCTTCCTCCAGCAGGTTCCCGCTGCGTTCGGCCAACCGTCGTCGCCGGGTGCGTCGCCGCTGGTGGCCGCGGGCAGGGCCGTCGGGAACGTGGACTGGTCACTGGCCGGGCCGGCGCTGGTCGTGACCGCGGTGGTCGCCGCGCTGATGGTCGTGCTGCCGCGGCTGCGCCGGGGGATACCGGAGTCGCTGGCGGCGGTGGTCGTGGCCACCGTGGTGGTGGTCGCGCTGGGGCTCCCGGTCGCCCGAATCGGTGAGTTGCCCACCCAGTTGCCCGCTCCGGTGTTGCCGCACGCCGATGTCGCCGCGCTGCGAACCCTCCTGGGGGCCGCCCTGGCGATCGCCGCACTGGCCGCCATCGAGTCGCTGCTGTCGGCCAGGGTGGCCGCCACGATGTCACCGACCGGGCCGTATGACCCGAACCGCGAACTGGTCGGGCAGGGGCTGGCATCGATGGCCTCCGGGGTGTTCGGCGGTATGCCGGCGACCGGGGCGATCGCCCGGACCGCGGTCAACGTGCGCTCCGGCGCCCGGACCCGGGTGTCGGCGATCGTGCATTCGCTGGTGCTGCTGGGAGTGGTGTATCTGGCCAGCGGCCCGGTCTCGGCGATACCGCTGGCGGCGCTGGCCGCCGTGCTGATGGTGACGTCGATGCGAATGGTCTCGGGCCGCACCGTGGTCAGGATCCTGTCCTCGACCCGCTCGGATGCGGCGACGTTCGTGTTGACCGCCGTCATCACGGTGGGTTTCGACCTGATCGAGGCGGTCCAGATCGGGGTCGTCGTGGCGGCGGTCTTCGCGCTGCGCGGTGTTGCCCGGCGCAGCAGCGTCACCCGCGAGGAACTGCCCGGGCCGCCGCACCCCGGCGACGACAAGATCGCGGTCCTACGCCTTGACGGCGCCATGTTCTTCGGTGCGGCAGAACGCATCTCGAGCAGCATCGTCGATGCCGACCATCCGGACGTCAAGGTCGTCATCATCCGGATGTCCCAGCTGGGCATGCTCGATGCAACGGGTGCGCACACGCTGGCCCAGATAGCCGGTGAGCTCGAATCCCGCGGAATCACGGTCATCATCAAGGGGGTGCGGCCCGAGCACCGCGCGCTGTTGGCCAACGTCGGGGCCATCGACTCGCTGCGGCACGAGAACCATCTGATCGACTCGCTCGACGAGGCGGTCGACCACGCCCGCAGCCACGTCTGACCGCATCCGATGCCGGATCGCCCGGCGCGGCGTCACCGAAATGTGCTAAAAGTCGGCACAGCCGTGCAATCGGCCGGACCGATGGGGAGCGAGCAGCGACGATGCAGATCTGATGTCGAGCGTGCTCGACGAGGCCGCAGCCGGCCGGGGAGTCGTCCCGCTGTTCCAGCGGGTGGTGGCGCTGCCGTCCGAAACGGTGGTCGGCTACGAGGCCCTGGCACGGTGGCCGGCGCTGGGTGACCCGCGTCCGCTCGACGTGTTCGAACGGGCCAGGCGTAACGGCACTCTCGACGAACTCGACCACCACTGCATCAACTCCGCCGCGCGGGCCGCCCTGCACGGCGATTCAGCTCCGGGAATGCTGCTGCTGATCAACTGTGAGCCGACCGCCGCGCCCCTCGATTTCGCCATGGCGGAGCCGGTGGTCGCGGCGGCACGCGACTTCCAGCTGGTTTTCGAGCTCACCGAGCGTGAACTGCTGACCAACCCCAGCGCGTTGCTGCGCAAGGTGGCCGCGCTGCGCGCGGCGGGGTTCTCGATCGCCCTCGACGACATCGGGGTGCATGGCGACTCGCTGGCGCTGCTCGATCTGGTCGCACCCGAGGTGCTGAAGCTGGATCTGAATCTGATCCAGAATCAACCCAACCGATTTCAGGCCCGCACGGTGGCCGCCGTGATGGCCCATCACGAGCGGACGGGCGCCACGATCCTGGCCGAGGGGATCGAGACCGACGAACATCTGGAACAGGCGCTGGCCTACGGTGCGACGCTCGGTCAGGGCTACCGCTTCGGCCCGCCCGGCGAGCTGGCGGCGCGTCCCGGTGGCGGCTACCGGCCGACCAGCACCGCGCCGGCAGCCATCCCGACTCGCTGCTCGGCCTTCGAGCTGGCGGCTCCGGGACTGGCGGCCCGCAAGGTGCGCAAGCGGACCCTGGTGCAGCTGTCCCGGCACATCGAGCGTCTCGCCTCGGCGGCCGAGAGCCCACCGATCGTGCTGGCCGCGGTGCAGCACGCCCGCTACTTCACCGGCCTGACGTTGAAGACCTATCTGGGTCTTGCCGAAAGGTCTCCGCTGGTCGCGGTTTTCGGTGATGGAGTCGCCGCTGCGCCGTGCCGGGGAGTCCGGGGAGTGGATCTGGGCGACGACGATCCGTTGCTGGCCGAATGGGGTGTGGTGGTGCTGGGACCCGACATCGCTGCCGGCCTGATCGCACGCGGGCGTGCTCCCGACAGCGCGGCCGGACGTCCCGTCGAGCGTGACGAGCGCTTCGAGGTGGTGATCACCTTCGACCGGGCCAGGGTGACGCGCGCGGCGCAGAGCCTGCTCGACCGGTTGCGCGACGACGTCGCCGCGCCGGACCGCTGACGGACGGCGCCTACTGCAGCCGGCGTTTGATCCGGGCCAGCATCGCCGACATGCCGCGCAGCCGTAGCGGGCTGATCAGCGCGGCCAGTCCCAGCTCGGTGTAGAAGTCGTCGGGGACGCCGAGGATGGCCTCGGCGGACTGGCCGTCCAGGCCGGTGGCCAGGATCGCGGCGAACCCCCGGGTGGTCGGCGCTTCGGCCGGTGCGCTGAAGTGCAGCTTCACCTGGTCCCGGTTGTCTGCGTCGACGTGCAGGAACAGCGGCGACTGGCATTCGGGCACCGGTTCCATCGCCGCCTCCTCGAGGTCGGCGGGCAGTGCGGGCAACTCGTCGGCGAACTCGAGCAGCAGGGCCAGCTTGTCCTGCCCCTCGACGTCCTTGAAGTCGGAGACCACCTCGGCCAGCGGGGCCGGCATCGCGCTCATGCTCAGGCCGGGGCCTCGCCCGGCTGTTCCCCGGCCACGACCGGCACCCGCACCGCGTTGCCCCACTCGGTCCAGGAGCCGTCGTAGTTGCGCACCCCCTCCATGCCCAGCAGGTGGGTCAGCACGAACCACGTGTGGCTGGAGCGTTCCCCGATGCGGCAGTAGACGACCGTCTCGTCGGTGGGCTTGAGGTGGCCGTAGAGGTCGTCGAGTTCGGCCCGGGGCCGGAACTTGCCGTTGTCGAGCGCGGCCTTGGCCCAGGGGATCGACACCGCGGTGGGGATGTGCCCGCCGCGCAGCGCGCCTTCCTCGGGGTAGTCGGGCATGTGGGTGCGCTCGCCGGTGTACTCCTGCGGAGAGCGCACGTCGATCAGCGGCTGCTCGCCCAGGATGTCGAGGACGTCTTCCTTGAATGCCCGGATCGGCGCGTCGTTTCGTTCGACGACGGGATAGCCGGTGGTCTGCTTGGACGGCACGTCCAGCGTGGTGTCGCGGCCGTCGGAGATCCACAGGCTGCGGCCGCCGTCGAGCAGGCGTACGTCGGGGTGGCCGAACAGAGTGAACACCCACAGCGCGTAGGCGGCCCACCAGTTGCTCTTGTCGCCGTAGATGACGACGGTGTCGTCGCGCGAGATCCCCTTGCGGTTCATCAGGTCGGCGAACTGCTCACCGGTGATGTAGTCACGCACGTGGGGGTCGTTGAGGTCGGTGTGCCAGTCGATCTTGACCGCGCCGGGAATGTGGCCGGTGTCGTAGAGCAACACGTCCTCGTCGGACTCGACGATGGCCAGGCCGGGTCGGCCCAGGTTGCCCGACAGCCAGTCGGCGGTGACCAGGCGTTCCGGATGGGCGTAGGACTGCAGGGCGGGGCTGGGATCAGGCGGTAGCGGCACGTCCCCACCCTACCGCCGGGCCATCTCGGTTCCGGCGTCCGACCTGGGAGTGCAGCAGCGGCGGTGACGCCGGTCACCGGGCTGCTGGCGGTCTGCTTGGTGATTGCTGTTGATCGGCTTGGGATTTCAGCCGGCGGGGAATTCCAGCCTTAACCTCACTGCCAGGAACACCGCTGAGCAGCGTGGCGAGGCGAAGACCTTGACTCGAAGGAATGCAGAAGATGAACAGGAACGTCATTTCGGCTGTCTCGGCCACCTGCCTGTTGTCGGCGGCCACGGCGGCCACGGTGGCCATGGCCGGGCCGGCCGTGGCCTCCGACGGTGAGGGCGCGGCACCGGCCACGTGGGTGATGCCTGATGTGAAGGGGATGATCCTGCACCCGGCCCTGAAGTCGATCCTGTCGGCTACCAGTGGCAAGCAGGTGAAGATCCACTACATCGACGCGGGCCATCTGCCGGTCTACAACGAGGAGAACTGGATGGTGTGCGGGCAGTCGCCGGCGCCGGGTTCGGAGACCGCCAAGTACTCGGTCACCCTGAAGGTGGAGCGCCCGGCGTTCGACGAGTGCCCGTAGCCGGGGAACCCGGGTTTCGAATCTGATCTTGTGGGTAAGCGAGCAGGGTCGGCGTCTGAGCTTGTGAGCAGCGCGTGAGCACTGCGCCGGTGTTTACAGCCAAATAACACCTAAGCCCTTGCCGCGTCGGTGGCGTCTGGTTAGCGTCGGATTGTCAACAAAACGACAACCGGCGGCCGTCGGCCCTGGGGTGTCGGGATCGGGAATCAGCCCACAGACGGGTGTTGCGCCGGAGCGGCCTTCCGACACCGACCCTGAGTTGAGGAAGGCTCCCATGAGTAGCCCCGACAATTCTGCAAGTGCCACCGCCGAACCAGACCCCGGGATCCTGCGGCGGGCCATCGCCGCATCGGCGATCGGCAACGCCACCGAATGGTTCGACTACGGTCTCTACGCCTACGGCGTCACCTACATCTCGGCGGCCATCTTCCCCGGTGACACCGAGAGCGCCACGCTGCTGGCGCTGATGACGTTCGCGGTGTCGTTCCTGGTGCGTCCACTCGGCGGATTCATCTGGGGGCCGCTGGGTGACCGGCTGGGTCGCCGCCAGGTGCTGGCCATGACGATCGTGCTGATGGCCGGTGCGACGTTCTGCGTCGGCCTGGTGCCCTCCTACGACATGATCGGTTTCTGGGCGCCGGTGTTGATGGTGTTCCTGCGCATGGTGCAGGGCTTCTCCACCGGCGGCGAGTACGGCGGCGCGGCGACGTTCATGGCCGAATACGCCCCGCCGCGGCGGCGCGGTTTCCTGGGCAGCTTCCTGGAGTTCGGCACGCTGGCCGGCTTCTCGGCCGGCGCGCTGCTGATGCTGGGCTTCTCGTTGGTGCTCTCCGACGACCAGATGAACACCTGGGGCTGGCGGCTGCCGTTCCTGATCGCCGCCCCGCTGGGCCTGGTCGGCATCTACCTGAGGATGAAGCTCGAAGAGACCCCGGTGTTCAAGGAACTCGAGGAGTCCGGCGGCGAAGAGGAGCGCATCGGCACCGAGTTCAAGGATCTGCTGACCCGCTATCTCGGGCCCATCCTCAAGCTGGGTGGCCTGGTGGTGGCCCTCAACGTCGTCAACTACACGCTGCTGAGCTACATGCCGACCTACCTCGAGCAGGGCATCGGGTTGTCCACCGACATGGCGTTGGTGGTGCCGATCATCGGCATGCTGGCGATGATGGTCTTCGTGCCGTTCGCGGGCCGGCTCTCCGACCGCGTCGGCCGAAAACCGCTCTGGTGGGTATCGCTGATCGGCCTGTTCATCATGGTGGTGCCGATGTTCATGCTGATGTCGACCGGCATCGTCGGCGCGATCATCGGCTTCGCGGTGCTGGGGCTGCTGTATGTGCCGCAGCTGGCCACCATCTCGGCGATGTTCCCGGCGATGTTCCCGACCCAGGTTCGCTACGCGGGCTTCGCCATCGCCTACAACGTGTCCACCTCGCTGTTCGGCGGCACCGCGCCGGCCGTCAACGAGTGGCTGGTCAGCACGTTCAACAACAACCTGTGGCCGGCGTTCTACATGATGATCGCCGTGGTGGTGGGCGCGATCGCGCTGACCCGGGTGCCCGAGACCGCGCGGTGCCCGATCAACGGCACCGAGATCCCGGGCACCCCGGAGGCTCCGCCGCCGCTGGAACTGGCCGGGTCGGGCAGCCGGTCATAGCCTCGGCACCGCCACTGCCGTTCAGCCGGTGGTGGCGGTGACGGCGTCGGCCCAGATGCTCAGCGCCTCGTCGACCTGATCGGCGTCGACGACGAGTGCGGGGATGAACCGCACCACCTGGCCCCAGGCTCCGCAGGTGAGCAGCAGCAGCCCGCGGCGGGCGGCCTCCTGCTGGACCGCTGTCGCGGTGGCGCCGTCGGGTTTCCCTGCCGCGTCGCGGAATTCGTTGCCCAGCATCAGGCCGAGCCCGCGGACGTCGGTGATCGCCTCGTGCTTGTCGGCGACCAGTTGCAGGCCCTGGCGCAGCTGGTCGCCGCGGGTGGCGGCAGCCTCGACCAGGCCCTCGTCGCGGATCACGTCGAGGGTGGCCAGCGCTGCGGCGCAGGCCACCGCGTTTCCGCCGTAGGTGCCGCCCTGGGATCCCGGCCAGGCCCTGCCCATCACCTCCGACGATGCCGCGATCGCCGACAGCGGGAAGCCGGACGCCAGGCCCTTGGCGGTGATCAGGATGTCCGGGCGGGTGAACTCCCCGGACGTGAAATGGTCATGTCCCCAGAACTTTCCGGTGCGGCCGAAGCCGGTCTGCACCTCGTCGACGACCAGCAGGATGCCGTGTTCGTCGGCCCGCCGCCGCAGTCCGGCCAGGAATCGGGCGTTGGCGGGGACGTAGCCGCCCTCGCCGAGCACCGGTTCGACGATGAACGCGGCGGTGTCGGCGGGAGCGCTCATGGTCTGGAGCAGATAGTCCAGTTGGGCCAGCGCGAAGTCGGTGGCCTGCTCGACGGGCCAGCCGTAGTGGGTGGGGTCGGGGAACGGGGAGACGTGGACACCGGCCATCAGGGGCGCGAAACCGGACCGGAACTTGGTGCCCGAGGTGGTCATCGAGGCCGCTGCGACGGTGCGGCCGTGGAAGCCGCCGTGGAAGACCACGACGTTGGGTCGCCCGGTGGCCTGGCGGGCCAGGCGCAGGGCGGCCTCGGCGGCCTCGCTGCCGGAGTTGGCGAAGAACATCCGGTCCAGTCCGGCGGGCAGCACCTCGCCGAGCCGGTCGACGAGATCGAGCAGCGGCCGGTGCATGACGGTGGTGTACTGCGCGTGGATCAGGGTGCCGACCTGGCGCTGGGCGGCCTCGACGACGCGGGGGTGGCAGTGCCCGGTGCTGGTGACGCCGATGCCGGCGGTGAAGTCGAGATAACGTCGGTTGTCCTCGTCGTAGAGCACGGCGCCTTCGCCGCGGGCGGCGAGGACGCCGGTTGCTTGCTTGAGGACGGGCGACAGTGCGGTCACGTCGGCTCCCTTGATTGTCGACGGGTAGATTGTCAACAATCTAGCTGACGTGGAAACCGATTCGAAGGGGTGGTGCAGTGGATCAGGAACAGGTCGTGGGAGCGGTCGACAAGGGCCTGTTCATTGACGGCAAATGGGTCGACGCGGCCGGCGCGCGCACGTTCGACGTCGTCGACCCGGCGACCGGGGCGACGCTGTGCTCAGTCGCCGACGCCGCACCCGAGGACGGCCGCGCCGCCCTGGATGCCGCCGTGGCCGCGCAGCCCGCGTTCGCCGCGATGGCCCCGCGCGAGCGGGCCGACATCCTCACCCGTGCGTTCGAGCTGCTGCACGAGCGCGTCGACGAGCTGGCGCTGTTGATGACGCTGGAGATGGGTAAGCCGCTGGCCGAGGCGCGGGGCGAGATCGCCTATGCCGCCGAGTTCTTCCGGCACTTCGCCGGCGAGGCGGTACGCATCGACGGTGGCTACCAGACCGCGCCGGCCGGCGGTGCCCGGTTTCTGGTCGCCCGCCAGCCGGTCGGCCCCTGTCTGCTGATAACACCGTGGAACTTCCCGATGGCGATGGGCACCCGCAAGCTCGGACCGGCCATCGCGGCGGGCTGCACCAGCGTCATCAAGCCGGCCCCGCAGACGCCGCTGTCGATGCTGGCGCTGATGGACATCCTGACCGAGGCGGGGCTGCCGCCGGGGGCGGTCAACTGCATCGCCACCACCGATGCCGGCGCGGTGATCGAGCCGATGATCCGGTCCGGGCGGATCCGCAAGCTGTCGTTCACCGGGTCGACCCAGGTGGGCCGGATGCTGCTCGAGCAGTGTGCGGAGAAGATCCTGCGCACCTCGCTCGAACTCGGCGGCAACGCACCGTTTCTGGTGTTCGCCGACGCCGATCTCGACGAGGCCGTCGAGGGGGCGATCGCGGCCAAGATGCGCAACATGGGGGAGGCCTGTACCGCGGCCAACCGCATCTATGTGCATGCCTCGGTCATCGACGAGTTCGGTCGCCGGCTGGCCGAGCGGATGGCCGGGCTCAAGGTGGGGCCGGGCACCGAGGACGGCGTCAACGTGGGGCCGCTGATCGACGCGGCGGCGCTGGACAAGGTCGAGGCGCTGGTCGCCGACGCGGTCTCCCGGGGGGCGGCGGTGCTGACCGGGGGAGCGGCGCCGGGTGGGGACGGGTTCTTCTACCCGCCGACTGTGCTGTCCGGGGTGCCCCGCGACGCGGCGATGTGTGATCAGGAGATCTTCGGGCCGGTCGCGCCGCTGACTCCGTTCGACACCGAGGACGAGGTGATCGCCGCCGCCAACGACACCGAATACGGTTTGGTCTCTTACGTGTTCACCAACGACCTGCGGCGGGCGCTGCGGGTGGCCGAGGCGCTGGAAACGGGGATGGTGGGCCTGAACCAAGGGGTGGTGTCCAACCCCGCCGCGCCGTTCGGTGGGGTCAAGGCTTCCGGGCTGGGGCGTGAGGGCGGCTCGGTGGGAATCGACGAGTTCCTCGAAACCAAGTACATCGGCATCAAACTCTAGGCCCGCACCAGCTCGAATACTCCGGGTCCGCGCCACCTCGAGGACTCTCGGCCTGTGCCGGCTCGAGGACTCTGGGCCAGGCGCATTCGGCGTGCCCGGGAGCCGACCCCGGTGGTCTTCCGGGTGCTGAAGGCGAGAACGACACCAGGGCTCCGATATCTACAATTCAACGTCCATCCACAGCCGCGGTGTCGATCTCGGCTCCAGCACCGAAAGTGGTCGGTATCCGCCGAGAGCGTCGTACCCATGGACGGTCCGATCATCGGCAGCGAACAGCTGGCCAAAGGCCTGCTGACCCGAGGTGCGCTGCGCTGGAACTACACCGCGATACTCCCCGACGTCTACGTGCCCAAGGGCGCTGAGCTCGATACCTGGACCAGGGCAAAGGCGGCCTGGCTGTGGACGGGGCGCAGTGGAGTCATCGCCGGCAAGACCGCTGCCGCACTGCACGGCGCCGGGCAGGTCGACCCGGCCGACCCGATCGAACTGATCGCCCGTCCGCGTCGACCGCAACCGGGCGTCATCGTCCGCAATGAGCGCATCGAACCCGACGAGGCGGACGCCGGCCGATGGATCACGACCACGGCGCCGGCGCGTACGGCGCTCGACCTGGCCAGGCGGCTACCCCTGGCGGAGGCCGTAGCCCTCCTCGATCAGCTCAGCAGGGTGACCCAGGTGTCGGCCGCCGACATCGCGCCGCTGGAAGCCCGCTACCGGCGGAACCGGGGGATGGGTTCGGCGTATCGCGCGATCGGGTTGATGGACGGCGGTTCACGCTCCCGCGAGGAGTCCCTGCTGCGAGTTGCCTTGGTAGAGAGGGGATTGCCTCGTCCGCAGGCCGGAATCAGGATCGGCGACGAATGGGAGTGTTACGAGATCGGCATCGGCTGGCCCGCCGCGAGACTCGCTGTGGAATGGGGCCCGCACCGCCGCGCCCTGCACGACGATGTCGGGTTTCGAAACCTGCTGCATCGGCTGGGGTGGCGGTTGATCGAGGCGATACCGCAGCGCGGCACGGCATACATCGTTGGTGAGTGCAGGAAGGTGTTGTCGGCCCGTGGGCTGCATCGTTAGGCCCCCCTCGGGGCTGTCAGCGGACGGCGGGTCCGGCCGCCAGCGCGATCTCGGCGTCCCCGTCGTCCTCGTCGTCCGTGCCCCCGGGCCGGAGCCTGGCCAGCGCGTCGTCCATGTGCTCGATCAACAGCTGGTCGGTCAGCTCACGGTCGCCGGAGCGGATCGCGGTCGCGAGGATGCGATGCTCGTGTTCGCGGTAATCCGATTTCGCGTAACTCTCGGCGAGGGCGTGGATGCACATCCGGGTCTCGGTGATGAACGTTTGATGCATCCGGCGCAGTCGCGGGCTCTCGGACAACTCCACCAGCCGCTCGTGGAACGCGATGTCGAGTTCGCTGGCCTCCGC
The DNA here is from genome assembly GCF_056160785.1 of Mycobacterium sp. ABE4_509. Lineage (NCBI taxonomy): Bacteria > Bacillati > Actinomycetota > Actinomycetes > Mycobacteriales > Mycobacteriaceae > Mycobacterium > Mycobacterium sp. ABE4_509. The sequence continues at coordinate 16,417 of NZ_JBSWXU010000111.1, forward strand.
CGAGGTGACGGCCACCCCCATCTGGTCGACGATCACCAGCAGGGCGTCGCCGGCCGCGACATGGTTGCCGTCATCGAGGATCTTGCGGGCCGCCGCGCGTTCGGTGGCTTCCCGGGCCAGGTACATGTCGCGCAGATCCTCGGCGGCCAGCTCGACCACGAACAGGCCCCGGTTGCGGATCGCGACCAGCAGCCCCTCCTGGGTCAGCCGCTGCATCCCTTCGCGCAGCGGGCCGCGACTGACACCGAGCTGGCGGGCCAGCTCGGCCTCCAGCAGCTGTTCGCCCGGCTTCAACTCGCCGTGCCCGATGGCCGCGCGCAGCTTGTCGGCGATGATGCTCGGCGTCGACCTCTGCACCAGCGGACCGATGTGGCCACTCATCGCGCACCTCCGAACAGCGCACCCAGACCGGGCAGCGCCGGCACCGGCCCCAACAGGTCCAGGCCTTTCCACACCGTCACCTGATTGGCGGTCAGCACCGGCTTACCCACCGCGGCCTCCAACCGCTCGATGATCGCCAGCGTGTGCATCGCGGTGTCGGGCACCAGCACCGCCTCGGCGTCGGGATGGTCGGCGGCTTTGACCATCTCCACCACCCGCTCCGGTTCCAGCGTGCCGACCTCGGCGGCGGTGTAGATGCCGTGGCTGCCCATCGCCACCACCTCGGCGCCGCCGTCGGTCAGGAAGCCGACGAAATGCTGGGCCACGTCGTCCGGATAGGAGGCGGCCACCGCCACGCGCCGGATCCGCAGGTGCCGCAACGCGTCGACGAACGCGATCGACGTCGACGAGGCCGGCACCCCGGCAGCGGCGGCGACGGCCGCAGCCTGCTGGCGCGCACCCTGGGGCCCGAAGACGAAGCTGCCCGACGTGCACGCCCACATCACCGCATCGGGTTTGGCGGTGGACAGCTGCAGGGCGCCGTCGGCCAGCCGTGTGTCGCTGCCGATGTCGAGCAGCGCGTCGACGCGGTGCGCGTCCTCGCCGACCGAGGTGATCACCACCGGCAGCCGGACCGCCCCGGCGATCCGGTCCTCGAGTGAGGGAAAGTCGTCTTCGGCGCTGTGACCGGGGTAGAGCAGACCGACCGTCGGCATGGGACCTCCTTGGCTCAACCTCGCCCAGATAGGTAGATTGTCAACAATGTTAACGCCCGCGACCTACGACGGCAGGCGGCTGGGTGCACAGCTGCGTTCGGAGCTCCGCGGAACGGTCCGCGACGACGCGACCGCCCGGGCCCTCTACGCGTCCGATGCGTCGAACTACCGGGTGGTGCCCGATTTGGTCGTGGTGCCCGCCGACGTCGAGGATCTGGCCGCCGCGGTGGCGCTGACCGCCGCCTCCGGCGCGCCGGTGACGATGCGCGGCGGGGGTACCTCGATGGCCGGCAACGCCGTCGGCGGCGTCGTCATCGACGCCTCCCGGCACGTCAACCGGATCCTCGACATCGACACCGTCGCGCGCACGGCCGTCGTCGAGCCGGGTGTGGTGCTCACCCATCTGCTGGCCGCGGCCAAGCCGCACCGGCTGGCGTTCGGCGCCGATCCGTCCTCGGCCAGCCGGGCCACCCTGGGCGGGATGATCGCCAACAACGCCTGCGGCGCGCATTCGGTGGCGTGGGGCACCACCGCCGACAACGTGCGCGCGCTCGAGGTGCTGCTCGCCGACGGCACCCGGACCACCGTCACCGCGCGCGGCGACCGCGCAGAGCTGTGCGCCAGACCGGGCCGGGAGGGCGAACTGCACCGCGCGCTCAGTGGCTTCGCCGACGCGAACGACCCCGAGATCCGGCGCCGCTTCGGCCGGTTCACCCGGCAGATCTCGGGCTACGCACTGCACGAGCTGCTGCCCGAGCGCGGCTACAACGTCGCCGCGCTGCTGTGCGGCAGCGAGGGCGGGTTCGCCGCGACGCTGCGCGCGACGGTCGCGTTGACCCCGCTGCCGGCCGCGCGGGTGCTGTGCGTGCTCGGGTTCACCGACTCGATCGCCTCGGCCGAATGCGTGCCCGCGGTGCTGGCGCATCACCCGCTGACGATGGAGTCGATCAACGACCAGCTCGTCGACCGCCTCCCCGGCGAAGTGCGGCGCGCGGCCATCGACGCCGGGCTGCCCGAGGGGCGCGCCTGGGTACTGGTCGAGATGGGCGGTCAGGATCTGGTGGCCGCGACGATGGCCGCCGAGAAGATGCTGGCGGCACTGAAGGACTCCGGTTCGCCGGCGACCGCGTCGCTGGTCACCGATCCGGCCGCGCAGGCGGTGCTGTGGCGGTGCCGCACCGACG
>NZ_JBSWXU010000112.1:0-18555 GCF_056160785.1 Mycobacterium sp. ABE4_509
CCGTCGAGGTGCGCGCGCCGCGCTGGGGGCGCTACCCGATCCGCGCCCAGGTGCAGGTGTCCGGTCGGGGCGGCCTGCTGGAGGGCAGCGGCGTCGTCGACGCCGCCGAGGTGTGTGTGTTTCCGCTGGCGCCGCCGCAGAGCACGGCGATTCCCAGGACCGATCTGCTCGACCGGCTCGGCACCCACCTGACCCGCCACCACGGGCCCGGCGTGGAATACGCTGACATCCGGCCCTACGTCCCCGGCGATCTGCTCCGCTCGGTCAACTGGCCGGTCAGCGCACGCCGCGGCGCACTGCACGTCACCGAGCGGCTGACCGACCGCGCCGCCGACGTGGTGGTGCTGCTCGACGGTTATCCGCAGCCGCCGGGCCCGGCCACCGCGGCGACCGAGCGCACCGCACGGGGGGCGGCCCAGGTGGTGCAGAGCGCGCTGCGCCACGGTGACCGCGCCGGCCTCGTGGTTCTCGGAGACCGCGGTATCCGCTGGCTCGGCGCCGACATCGGGCAGCGGCAGTTCTACCGGATCCTGGACACCATGCTCGGAGCGGCCACGATCTCCGAGACCGGGACGGGGACGCTCACCCCGCGCCCGGCGGTACCGTCCGGCGCGATCGTCGTCGCGTTCTCCACCCTGCTGGACACCGAGTTCGCGCTGGCGCTGATCGACCTGCGCAGGCGCGGACACCCGGTGGTCGCGGTGGACGTGTTGGAGGGCAGCCCGCTGGAGGGCGAGCGCGATCCGCTGGTGGACCGGATGTGGACGATGCAGCGGTCGTTCATGTACCGCGACATGGCGACCGTGGGAGTCGACGTCATCGGGTGGCCCGCCGAGGTGACCCTGGATCAGGCGCTGGCCCTGGTACCCGACCGGAGGCGCGGGTGAGCGCGCTCGGCAGGGCGTTGCTGCCCATGGCGTACGGATTGTTGATGGTCGGCGCCACCGCCTACGGAGCCCACGGGCTCGCCACCGTCGCCGCCGGGACTGCGGTGGTCGCGGTCCTCGTCTCGGTGTGGTGGCCTCCGGCCGCCACCGGTGCCGTCCTGCTCGGGGTGCTGACGGTCGTGCTCGCCGAGCCGGCACCGGTCTACACGGCGCTGGCCGGACTGGCCGCCGCGGCGTATCTGGTGGCGCAGCAGGGTGTTCCGACGCCGGCCACCGCGACGTTCGCGGTGGCGTTCGCTGCAGCGGCGACCGCGGCGGTGGCGCTACCCGTCACGGTGCGGTGGCTGCCGCTACTGGCGCCGCTGGTGCTGCTGGCCGCCTACGTCTCGGCGCTGTGGCCTTTCGTCACCGGCGTCCGCCTGCGGCCGCAGACGGCACCCGCCGAGTCGTCGGCTGATATCGACAACCGATATCGCTTCCCGTAAGTTTGGCTGCCGTGGGAGACGACCGCGGACCCGTCGGCAGCGCACCGCACGACGAACTGCGCCGCAGTCTCGGCGTTCTCGACGCGGTGGTGATCGGGCTCGGGTCGATGATCGGAGCCGGGATCTTCGCAGCGCTGGCGCCGGCCGCGCACGCAGCCGGCGCCGGCCTGTTGATCGGGTTGGCCATCGCGGCTGTCGTCGCCTACTGCAACGCGACGTCGTCGGCGCGGCTGGCGGCGCTCTACCCGGCCTCCGGCGGCACCTACGTCTACGGGCGCCACCGGCTCGGCGAGTTCTGGGGCTATCTCGCCGGATGGGGTTTCGTGGTCGGCAAGACCGCATCGTGTGCGGCGATGGCGCTGACGGTCGGGGCCTACGCGTGGCCGGAGCACGCCCATGCGATCGCAGTCGCCGCCGTCGTGGCTCTGACCGGGGTCAACTACTTCGGGGTGCAGAAGTCGGCGTGGCTGACCCGGGGAATCGTCGCGGTGGTGCTGGCGGTGCTGGCCGCGGTCGTGGTCGCCGCGCTGAGATCCGGGCACGCCGGCTTCGGTGAGCTCGCCGACGGGCCGGGCTCGTCACCGGGTGGTGTCCTGCAGGCCGCGGGCCTGCTGTTCTTCGCCTTCGCCGGATACGCCCGCATCGCGACGCTCGGGGAGGAGGTCCGCGAACCCGCCCGGACGATTCCGCGGGCCATCCTGATCGCCCTGGGAATCACGCTGGCCGTGTACGCGGTGGTGTCGGTGGCCGTGCTCAGCGTGCTGGGGCCCGAGCGGCTCGCCACCTCGGCGGCCCCGCTGGTCGATGCGGTGCGGGTGGGCGGACACGATTGGCTGGCCCCGGTGGTCGGCGTGGGCGCGGTGGTCGCCGCGCTGGGCTCACTTATGGCGTTGATCCTCGGCGTCTCCCGAACGACGCTGGCGATGGCGCGCGACCGCTACCTGCCGCATGCGCTGGCCGGCGTGCACCCGCGGTTCCAGGTTCCGCATCGGGCGGAGCTGGCGGTCGGAGTCGCGGTGGCTGTGCTCGCCGCCACGGCCGATCTGCGTTCCGCGATCGGGTTCTCCTCGTTCGCGGTGCTGGTGTATTACGCGATCGCCAACGCCTCGGCGCTGACGCTGAGCTCCGATGAGGGCCGGCCGCCGCTGTCGGTGCCGATCGTGGGTGTGGTCGGCTGCGTGGTGCTGGCGTTCGCGCTACCGCTGCCCTCCGTGGTCGCCGGGGCGACGGTGCTGGCGATCGGCGCGCTCTGGTATGTGCTGCGGCGGCTGGTCGCCGGGCCTGTCGATCGGTCGCCGGTCCGGTGACCGAACGGTGCCCGGTCGGGGCGAACTCAGGGCTGGTCGCCGAGCACTTCGCGAGCGAGTTCGGCCAATGCCTTTCGGTCCTGGGCCAGGGCGCGCTTGCCTTCCCGGGTAGCGCGGTAGAGGCGGCGGGTCCGACCGTCGACCACGCGTTGGCGCGAGATCAGCAGCCCCTCGGCTTCCAGCCGGTGCAGCGTCGGGTACAACGTTCCCGGGCTGATGGCGTAACCGTGATTCCCGAGCTCGGCGGTCAGCCAGGCGCCGTGAACCTCGTGCTCGGCTGCGTGATGCAAGATGTGCACTCGAACTGCGCCGCGTTGGAACTCTCGCATGCCCGGTGCCCAGCCTCCTCTTGCCTATCCGATATCGGTTACAGAACTCCAGTGTACCGCCGTGACCGGTTCCGGCACCGCAACGTTGAATCCGCCTCGCGGCCAATAACAATTGTCTTCAGCCACATCTCGACAGTGAAACCGAAACCCAGGGAGATTCCGATGGATAAACGAGCGCGCACGATGACCCACACCGGCCTGCTGTACCTCGGCGCCGCGGTCCTACTGGCCGCATGCGGTGGCAGCCCGGAGCCGGGATCCGGCCAACCCGACGGCGGCCCAGAGCTTTCCGGCGAGGTGATCGTCGACGGCTCGAGCACTGTCGCGCCGCTGTCCGAGGCGCTCGCCGAGCGATTCCACGAGCAGAGCCCCGGTGTGCAGGTGTCGGTGGGCACGTCGGGTACCGGCGGGGGTTTCGAGAAATTCTGCCGGGGCGAAACCGCGATCTCCGACGCCTCGCGCCGGATCTCCCCCGAGGAGAAGCAGATCTGTGCGCGGAACGGCATCACCTGGGAAGAGATCACCGTGGCCAACGACGCGCTTTCGGTCGCGGTGAACCTCAACAACCCGGTGTCATGTGTGTCGACCGAACAGCTCGCCGCGATCTTCGGCCCGCAGGCCTCCGCGACCGACTGGAACCAGGTGCCCGATCTCGACGCCGAGTTCGATGCGCCACTGGTGATCTTCAGCCCGGGCGCCGATTCAGGGACGTTCGACTACTTCACCGAGGCGGTCAACGGCGAGGAGGGAGCGCAGCGCACCGAGGGGGTCGACATCGTCGGCGAGGATGACAACGCGACCGTCGTCGGGGTGGCGGGATCGCCCGGCGGCATCGGCTACTTCGGGTACTCCTTCTTCCAGGAGAACCAGTTCCGGCTCAAGGCGCTGCAGATCCGCAACGACGCCGGCGAATGCGTAGCCCCCGGCCCCACCGCGACGCAGAACGGCTCCTACAACCCGCTGGGCCGCCAACTCCACCTCTACGCGTCGGACCAGGCGATGAAGCGGCCCGAGGTCGAGGCGTTCGTCACCTTCTACCTCGACAACGTCAACGACATCGCCCCCGAAGTCGGCTTCATCCCGCTGACCGGCGAGCAGCTCGAGCAGTCCAAGCAGAAACTCGCCGGCCAGACCGGGGCGCGCTAATTCCAGATGTGCACGCGCTGATCCGGCGCGAGATACAACTCGTCGGATTCGCTGACATCGAACGCCTCGTAGAACGCGTCCATGTTGCGGATCACGCCGTTGCAGCGGAACTCCGGCGGTGAGTGCGGGTCCACCGCCAGCCGCCGGACCGCCTCCGCCTCACGGGATTTGGTGCGCCACACCTGCGCCCACCCGAAGAAGACCCGCTGCTCGCCGGTCAGACCGTCGATCACCGGTGCGGGTTCGCCCCGCAGCGACAGCCGATAGGCGAGCAGAGCGATGGACAGCCCACCGAGATCGCCGATGTTCTCGCCGACGGTGAACGCACCGTTCACATGGTGGCCGTCGGTCAGCTCGCGCGGCACGAACTGCTCGTACTGTTCGATCAGCGCCTTGGTGCGCACGCTGAACTCGGCGCGGTCGTCATCGGTCCACCAGTCGACCAGGTTTCCGTCGCCGTCGTACTTGGCGCCCTGATCGTCGAAGCCGTGCCCGATCTCGTGGCCGATCACCGCGCCGATGCCGCCGTAGTTGGCGGCGTCGTCGGCGTCGGGGTCGAAGAACGGGGGCTGCAGGATCGCCGCCGGGAAGACGATCTCGTTCATCCCGGGGTTGTAGTAGGCGTTGACGGTCTGCGGAGTCATGAACCACTCGTCGCGGTCGACCGGGCCACCCAACTTGGCCAGTTCGCGGTCGTACTCCAACGCGTAGCCCCGCAGGTAGTTGCCGTACAGGTCGTCGCGGGCGATCACCAGCGCCGAGTAGTCCCGCCACTTCTTCGGGTAGCCGATCTTCGGGGTGAACTTGTCGAGCTTGACCAGTGCCTTCGCCCGGGTCTGCGGCGTCATCCAGTCCAGCGTGTCGATGCTGACCCGGTAGGCCTCGCGCAGGTTGGCGACCAGCTCGTCCATCCGGGCCTTGGACTGCGGCGGGAAGTGACGCTCGACATAGAGCCGGCCCAGCGCGTCACCCATCAGGTTCTCCACCAACGACACCCCGCGCTTCCACCGTTCCCGGATCTGCTCGGTGCCCGAGAGCAGCCGTCCGTAGAACGCGAAGTCCTCGGCGACCAGTTCGTCGGGCAGCAGGGATGCCCGCGCGTGGATCAGCCGCCAGCGCAGCCAGTTCTTCCAGACCTCGAGGCCCTCGCCCGCCCAGAGCGCGGCGAACCCGGTCAGGTAGTCGGGCTGGCGCACCACCAACTCGGCCGTCTGCTCGGCGGAGGTGGCGCCCAGAGCGGTGAACCAGCCCGCCCAGTCGAAGCCGGGGGCCTCCTCGGCCAGCGCCGCGAAGGTGCGCAGGTTGTAGGTCAGGTCGGCGTCGCGCCGCTTGACGACGTCCCAGTGCGCGGCGGCGATCTTGGTCTCGAGTGCGACGATCGACGCGGCGGTGTCGGCGTGGTCGTCGCTCGAGCCGCCGAAGACCAGCGCGAACATCGCGGCGATGTGCTGCGGGTAGGCCGCCAGGACCGCGGCGTGCTGCTCATCGCGGAAGTACGACTCGTCGGGCAGCCCGATACCGGACTGGCTCAGGTGCAGCAGGTAGCGGCTGGAATTCTTGGAGTCGGTGTCGACGTACAGACCGGTGCCACCACCGATGCCGGTGCGCTGAAGCGAACCCAGCAGCGCGGCCAGCGCATCGGCGCTGTCGGCGGCCTCGACGGCGGCCAGCTCCCGCAGCAGCGGGGCCAGGCCCCGGTCGCGCACGGTCTGCTCGTCCATGAAGCTCGCGTACAGGTCCCCGATGCGCTGCTCGTCGCCGCCTGATGTCGCCGCCGCCGCGGCTCCGGTGCCTGATGTCGCCGCCGCCGCGGCTCCGGTGCCTGATGTCGCCGCCGCCGCGGCTCCGGTGCCTGATGTGGCCGCCGCCGCGGCTGCATCGGTGATCAGATCGCGGATCTGCTCCTCGGCGCGGTCGTAGAGGGTGCGGAAAGCGCCGTCGGTGGCCCGGTCGGCCGGAATCCGATAGTCGGCCAGCCAGCGACCGTTCACGTGGCCGAAGAGGTCATCCTGCGGTCGCGCCGAGTCGTCGACGTAGCGCAGGTCGATTCCGGAGATGAGATTCGACTTGTCAGATGTAGCTTCTACCGTCACCCCGACATTCTTCCAGAAACGTCCCGGTACCCTCACGCGCATGCCCGACGACGAGCAGGATCACCCCGCCGGACCCGACCAGGATCCGAGGCCCGGCCCCGTGTTCTCCGGCTACGGAATCGCCTCGGCAGCGCTGGGGTTCGTCGCCGTCGTCGCGGCCGTCCTGGCCGTGCTGATCTGGACGCAGCACCGTGCGCAGGAGGAGGAACTGGACTACCGCGCGCGGGCGATGCAGGCGGCCGCCGAGTGGACCGGCGTGCTGATCAACATGTCCGCCGCCGGCGTCGACCAGGATCTGGCCACCCTGCACGAGGGCACCGTCGGCCAGCTCAACGTCGACTTCGAGTCCACCGTGGCGCCCTTCCGCCGGCTCGTGCAGACGCTCGACTCGCGCACCACCGGGCTGGTCGACTCGGTCGCGATCGAGACCATCCACCACGACCGGCCCGGGGCGCCGTCACCGGAACCCGGCGATGACATGACCGGGCTGGCCGAACGCACCGACACGGTGATGGTGGTGGCCACGTCGGTCAGCGAGAACGCCGGCAGCGAACAGCCGCAGACCGTGCGCTGGACACTGCGGCTGGACGTCTCCGAAGTCGACGGCCGGATGCTGATCTCGCGGCTGGAGCCGATCCGATGAGGAACCGGCTGCGGGTCGCGCTGTTCGACGTGCTGGCACCCGTCGCGGTCGTCGCGGCCCTGATCTACCTGGGCGTGGCGTTGGGGTGGCCGCTGTGGTGGGTGTCGGTGTGCTCGGTGCTGTGTGTGCTGGTGGTCGAGGCGGTGGCGGTCAACGCCGTGCTGGCCCGCCGCGACAAGGTCACCGTCGGCACCGACGACGACGGGCCGGGGCTACGGCTGGCGGTCACCGCGACGGCAACGGCAGCACTGGTCGCCGCGGCCGTCGCCGGCTACCTGCAGTGGACGCTGCCCGAGCGGGCCATGCAGACCGACACCGAGGAGGTGACCGGCATCGCCAGCAGTGTGGCCGAGGCCTCGGCCACCTTCACACCGCAGAACCCCACCGGGTCGATCGACCGGGCGGTCAGCATGATGTCCGGCGATGCCGCCGAACGCTTCCGCACCGAGTTCGCACAGGTCGCCGAGGATCTGGCGGGGCGCAACGTCTCGGCGCAGGCCAGCACCGTCTCGGCGGGGGTGGAGGCGATCGGGCCCCGGGCCGCGAGCGTGGCCGTCATCCTGCGCGGCACCCAGAACAGACCGGGGGAGCCGCCGGACACCGCGGTGCTCGCGCTGCGGGTGGCCCTGTCGAAGGCCGATGGTCGCTGGGTGGTCGAGGACGTCTCGCCGATCCATTCCCGCTAGCCCCTCAGGCGCCGGCGAGCAGGCTCTCGACGAGCTCTTCTGGATGGCTCAGCGCCGCCAGGTGACCGCCCGTGATCACCTCGACATCGCAGCCGAGCCGCTCCCGGGTGACCCGGCGCTGGAACTCCAGCGGGAACAGGCGGTCGTCACGCCCGGCCAGGACCCGGGTCGGCACGTCAGGCCAGTCCGGCAGCGGCCAGGGCCCGGAGAACGGGGTCTCGGACTGGGTGGGCTCGGGATGGCGCTCCGCCTCGGCACGGACCTCGCCGGGTACGTCGTGGAAGAAGTCCTCGACGAAATCGAAGTCCTCGCGACCCAGACCGATCTCGCGGAAGTAGGCCACCTGGGCGGCCTGCTGCCCGGTGGCGGCCCACCAGCGCCCCGGAGACTCGCCCGGCGCCGGGATCATCGGGTTCAGCAGCACCAGCGCCGCCGTCGGCAGCCGCTCGGCGACGATCGGGGCGGTCAGCGCCCCCATCGACTGGCCGACCACGGTCAGCGGGCCCTCGGCGTCCAGCACGGCGTTCGACGCGATGTCGGCATAGCTGATCAGGTCGGCGTCGTCATCGTCGGCGGGCAGCTCGACCGCCACCGCCGGATGGCCGCGCTGCTCGAGCAGCGGCACCACCCGGTGCCAGTACCAGGCACTGCCACCCGCCCCGGGAATCAGCAGGAACGTCACGAGTTGGCGCGTTGGGCGCGCATCCGGGCGAACCGGTCGGACAACCGGCCCATCCGGATCATCAGCGACGCCGGCGGGCTGACACTGCCCTGCAGGTACGCGGCGAAATCCTCGGGGGGAACCCCGATGCGCGACGCGAACTCCTGTTCACCCAGCCCGGAGCGCTCCAGCAGCAGATGCACATGCTTGGCGACCTCGGCGCATTCGTTGGCCTCGAGGTGCTCGCGGGTGCGCACCAGCACCTCCGACATCGCCCGCGACACCCCGTAGGGCTGGGCCGTCTCGAGAACCTCCTCGACCTGACGCGCGGTCCTGCCGAAGGGGTCGCGTTTGATCGCCACCACGATCCGCTGCCAGACGGTCATGTCGTCGTTCTCCAGCGCGGAGCGGATCGCCGCGGTGGGCCAGAACTCCACCGGCCGGTCGTCGGCCGCCGTCCCGGCGGTCTCGGCCGCGGAGTCGTGGTCGGGGTTGGGTCCCCGCACTTCGCCATGCGTCTCGGGGGTCTTGGACAAGTTCGGGGTCACCTCGCCTCCTCCAGCATCGCCACCGCGACGGTCAGACACCGCTGCCTGATCCGCGCCCACTCCGCCTCGGTGTCGGCCCCCGAGAGATCGGGGCCGTCGGACGGCTGCGGGTCGGCCAGGCGGCGCACCAGCTGGGTGGCCACCCAGTGGGCGTTGGCCCGGTGCCCGTCGGGGGCGCCCGCCAGCTGTCTGCCCGCCGGTTGTCCAGCGTAGTACCGGTCCATGCCGGTGAGCACTTCCGCAGCGGTGCGCGTGTCCATCGCATCGACGAGGTCGGCGAACTCGTGGTAGTCACCGGCGCCGTTGCGCTCCATGATCAGGTAGCTCTTGAGCCGCAGCGTCTCGGCGCCGGTGGGGATCTGCAGGCGGTCCCCGGTGGGCAGCAGCACGTTGGTCGTCTCCATCGGGCCGGTGCGCTGCAACACCGGTTCGCCGCCGTCCGGCCCGCCGGCGGCGACGGCGAGCGCATCGAGGGCGACGTCCAGACGCCCCCGCCACATCGTCACCGGGTGCTTGGGCAGCGTGACCGCGACGGTCTTGCCGTGGGCCCGGTTACCGACCGCCACCAGGGTCCGCCGCTGGACCAGCCGGCCGCCCATCGACTTGGCGCACGGCTGACAACCGCTGAACGCCAGCGGGTCGGCCACGGTGATCGCCTGGGGGGCCAGGGTTTTCAGTTTGGCGGCCGACTTCACCACGGTGCGCAGGTCAGCCCCCGACGGGGCGAGCGCGGAGATGTCGTCGGGAATGATCACCAGATCGCCGATGTCGGCCTTGGGCAGCGGCTTCTCGAAGTCCACCGAGGGCAGGATCCGGTCCAGCCAGCGCGGCAGCCACCAGTTCCATTCGTCGAACATCGCCATCAGCGCCGGGACCAGCACCAGCCGGACCACCGTGGCGTCCACCGCGATCGCCACCGCCGAAGCGACACCGAGCTGGGCCACCAGCGGCATGCCGGCGAACGCGAAGCCGATGAACACCGCGATCATGATCAGCGCTGCGCTGGTGATCGTGCGCGCGCTGGTGGACACGCCGTAGGCGACGGCGTCGCGGGTGTTGCCGGTCTGCAGGAACCGTTCCCTGATCCGGGTCAGCAGGAAGATCTCGTAATCCATCGACAGGCCGAAGGTCAGCGCCAGCACCAGCGGCGGGATCGTGCTGTCCAGCGACGAGATCTGCTTGAAGCCCAGGTCTTCGAGCCAGCCCCACTGGAACACGACCACCAGGCTGCCGTAGGCGGCTGCCACCGACAGCACCGTCATCAGCACGCCCTTGAGTGCCAGGAACACCGACCGGATCGAGATCAGCAGCATCAGGAACGCGATCATCGCGACGAACCCGAACACCAGCGGCTGCGTCTGCGCGACGCGGTCGTCGAAGTCCTTGATCAGTGCGGTCGGACCGCCGACGTTCACCCGTGCCGCGTCACCGGCCACCGGGGGCAGTTCGGCGCGCATCCAGTCGACGGTGTCGCGGGCGGCCATCTCCTCGGGGTCGACCGACAGCACCGCCGACAGCAGCGCGCTGCGGTAGTCGTTGCCGAACACCGGCGGGCTCACCGACACCGTGTTGGGTGCCTCGGTCATCTTCTGGCGCAGCTCATCGAGCAACGGCTCCTTGGCGGGGGCCGACGCCGCGTTGCCGTCCGGGAACGTCACCAGCACCCGGACCGGTCCGAGCGCGCCCGGGCCCAACGCCTCGGCCGCGGCATTCACCCCGCCCCGGATCTCGTGGGTGGGGTCGAACTGCCGCTGCATGCTGTTGCCCAGCAGCATCGAGAACGCCGGGGTCGCCAGCGTCAGCAGCAGAGCGGCCGCGGCCAGCGCCGACAGCCAGGGCCGCCGCATCACCGACCCGGTCCAGCGGGTCCAGAACCGCGACTGGGTGGCCTCCACCTGCCGTCCCCAGCGCAGGTAGGACGATCGTTTCGCGGCCGCGCGGCCGAACGTCGCCAGCACCGCCGGGGTCAGCGTCGTCGACGTCAGCACCGCGATGGCGACGGCGAGGATCGCCCCGGTGGCCATCGACTGCAGCACCGGCGTGTTGATCAGGTAGATACCGGTGACCGACGCGATCACCGTCAGGCCCGACAGCACCACCGCCAGGCCCGAGGTCGCCATCGCGGCGTCGGCTGCGTCGTCCGGTTCGCGGCCGGCGCGCAACTCCTCACGGAACCGCATCAGGATGAACAGCGTGTAGTCGATCGCGACGGCGATGCCGAACATCGACACGGTCGAGGTCACGAACACCGACATCGTCATGTACATGGACAGGACGAAGACGACGCCCATCGTCACCACGACGGTGCAGATTCCCACCAGCAGCGGCATCGCCGCTGCGGCCAGCGAGCCGAACACTGCCAGCAGAATGATCAGGACGATCGGCAGGTTCCACTTCTCGGCCTGCGCGATGTCGTGCTTGGTGGCCTCGCTGGCCGCCGCGCCCAGCGCGCCCTGCCCTATGACGTAGAGGCGCACCTTGCCGTTGTCCATCTCACCGGGTTCGTCCCCGTCGATGCCGACCCGCTCCCGCAGTTGCTTGGCGACGTCGACCGCGCCGGTGTTCTCGAAGTCCAGCGACAGCGTGACGACGTAGGGGCGGTCGGGTTGCGGCGGGGGCTGTTGGGGATTGGGCAGCACGGTGACGCTGGGCACCTCGGCGGCCACCCGCTCCAGGAATGCCACCGCCTCGTTCATGTCGTCGAACGACGCATCCGGCCGCGGTGCGGCCACCAGCGCCAACGGCGACGCGCCCTGGTCGGGGAACTGCGCCTCGAGCTGTTGCTGGACGTAGAGTGACTGCGAACCCTCGACCTCGAAGCCGCCACCGGTGAGGTTGCCGGATTCGTTGACGCCGAGGTACACCGCGGGCACGAGGAGCAGCAGCCAGACCGTGAATACCGCCCAGCGGAACCTGCGCAGGTTGCTGCTCACGCGCATCATGAACTGCTGGATGGGATCTCCCCACCTTTCTCCCCGGGCTCTGTAGCGAGAGCGTACAGCAGCTTGCGGTAGCCTCACCGCCCCTCGAGCGACCGGTTAGAGACTCTTAATCGTGCTGCCATCTGTGCAGCTGGAGCGCCCGGTTGGGCGTCGCGGCGGTGCCGATGGCAGGATGTGCGGGGAAGTAGTCAGCGTCGGGGACCCTTTGCTAGTGAATCGCAGCAAGTCTGTGTACCGCTCGTGGATGTGCGCAGGCTGTTAGGAGTTCGTGATGCCCGCCAGTCTCAGCACAGCCAAGCGTTCCGTGGTGGCCACCGCCCTGGCGGCGGTTGCCTCCGGCGGTGTGGGCGTGATGATGCTCACCGGACCGGCGACGCCCCCGGTGTCGGCCGCACCCGACTCCTGCGCGGCCAGCGAGGTCGCCAAGACGGTGGCCATGGTCGCCACCCACACCGCCAACTATCTCGACGCCAACCCCGAGGCCGATCAGACCCTCACCGCGATCTCCCAACAGCAGAGCGGACCGGAGTCGGTCGCGGAGCTGAAGACCTACTTCGACGCCAACCCGCAGGTCGCCGGCGACCTGCAGCGGCTGCAGCAGCCGCTGGTGGCGCTGTCGGGCCGGTGCAAGCTACCGGTGACCCTGCCGCAGGTCCTCGGCCTCGTTCAGGCCGCTCAGCAGGGCCGGCTGCAGGACGCGACGCCGGAACCACCGACCACCGGCACGGCCCCGCGGCAGCAACCCGTCTCCAACACCGGTGCCGGGCAGCGTCCCGGCCCCGCGCCGGTGCCGAAGACGTCGTGAACCGGCGCCGGCGAGTTCTCACCGTCGGTTAACCGCTTGACGGGAAAGTGGGCAGAGGTTCTGCTTAGCTTTCTAGGATGGTCCTGACCGGAGACCGCCACGGGTCCGGTCCTGCCTAACTCTTGATGAAGGAGCCCCCAAATGTTGTTCTCGGCCCCTACGGTCCGGCGCGCGGTTGCGAGTGCTCTGGGCGCAGGCGCATTCGGTGCGGCGCTGTTCGCTGTCCTGCCGACCGCGTCCGCGCAGCCCGCCCCGCCCCCGCCGCCGAACTGCACCGCCGCTGACTTCTCCGGGGTGGCCTCCGGTGTGTCGGCCGCGTCGTCGGCGTACCTGTTCACCCATCCCGACGTGAACAACTTCTTCACCAGCCTGCACGGTCTGCCGCCCGAGGAAATCCATCCCATGGTCGTGGACTACATGGAAGCCCATCCGCAGGAGCGCGACGAGCTGACCGCGATCCGGCAGCCGCTGATCGACATCAGGGATCGCTGTGGGTTCGCCTTCACCGCCCGGGGTGGCGATCCCGAGCTGCCCGAATAGGGCCGGTGCGCGACAGGGTGGACGCTCCGCCCGCTCGTGGGGGTGAGCTGTCCGCCCAGGACGGCGCGGGTCGGACGGTGCTGATGGTTGACGACGACCCGGATGTCCGGACCTCGGTTGCCCGGGGGCTGCGACATTCGGGCTTCGACGTGCGGGTGGCGGCGACCGGGCGGGAAGCGTTGCGGCTGCTGTCCAGTGAGACGCACGACGCGCTGGTGCTGGACGTGCAGATGCCCGAGCTGGACGGGGTGGCCGTGGTGACCGCGCTGCGGGCGCTGGGCAACGACATCCCGATCTGTGTGCTCTCGGCCCGCGACACCGTCAACGACCGGATCGCCGGCCTGGAAGCAGGCGCCGACGACTACCTGACCAAACCGTTCGACCTCGGTGAACTGGTGGCCCGGCTGCATGCGCTGCTGCGCCGGGCGCACCATTCCGATCCGTCGTCGGACACGTTGACCGTCGGATCGCTGACCATCGACACCGCCCGGCGGCTGGTGTTCGTCGCCGGTGAACGCGTCGAGCTCACCAAGCGTGAGTTCGACCTGCTCGCCGCCCTCGCCGAGAACGCGGGTGTGGTGCTCAGCAGACAGCGGCTGCTGGAGTTGGTGTGGGGGTACGACTTCGACGTCGACACCAACGTCGCCGACGTGTTCGTCTCCTACCTGCGCCGCAAGCTCGAGCGGGACGGGTTGCCGCGGGTGATCCACACCGTGCGCGGCATCGGGTACGTGCTGCGGGAAGAGCCGTAGGGCGCCGGATCAGGTCGTGAAAGGTCCGAGACTCCCGCGGTTCCTGCGGTCGGCGTCGCTGCGCACGCGGGTCGCCATCGCGTCGGCCGCCGCCGCGGCGGCCGTCGTCGCGGCGTTCACGATCCTCACCTCCGTCGTGCTCGCCAGCAACGATGCGGTGCAGCTGGACCGTCGGCTCGACGCGATCGTCGACGCCAGCATGTTTCCCGAAGAACTGTCCGACCCCCGGCGCGGGGTGCTGACCACCGGCCGGGACCGCACCTCGGGCCAGGTGGTCTTCCAGCGCGGATTCCAGCTTCCCCCGTTGCCGCCGGGCACCGAGACCGCCGTGGTCAACGGTGTCGAGTACCGGGTGCGCACGGTGCCGGTGGAGCAGGACGGCGGGCTGCTGATGTCCATCGGGGTGCGCGCCGACAGCATTCTGCTCAACCGGGCCCGGATTCCGCTGTACATCGCGGTCGGGGTGGTGACGGTGCTCATCGCCGCGGTGCTGGGATGGCTGCTCGCCGGCCCGGCCATCCGGCCGCTGCGCAAGCTCACCGAACACACCAAACAACTGGGCAAGGGCGCCGAGGACATCCCGGCGGTCCACGGTGTGCGCGAGGCCGAGGACCTCTCCGAAGCGATGAGCGCGATGCTGAGCCGGCTGGCGGCCGCTCAGCGGGCCACCACCAACTCGTTGCAGGCGGCCCAGGATTTCGCCGCGAACGCCGCCCACGAACTGCGCACCCCGCTGACCGCGATGCGCGCCGACCTGGACACGCTGCGGATCCACAACCTGCCCGAGGACGAACGCGACGAGGTGGTGGCCGACCTGTCCCGTGCGCAGCGGCGGGTGGAGGGCATCATCACCGCGCTCGGCCAGCTTGCGTCCGGCCAGCTGGCCCAGGCCGAGGACCGTGAGGTGATCGACCTGACCGACATGCTGGACCGGGTGGCGCGGGAGAACATGCGCGGCGAGACCGACGAGCAGATCGACGTGGAGTTCGACGACGAGCTGGGCACCGTGCTGGGCTGGCCCAGCGGGTTGCGGCTGGCGGTCGACAACCTGGTGCGCAACGCGGTCACCCACGGCCAGGCCAGCCGTGTGGTGCTGTCCGCACACCGCAGCGACGGGGTGGTGACCATCGTCGTCGACGACAACGGCCGCGGGCTGCCCGCCGACGAACACCAGACCGTGCTCGGCCGGTTCTCCCGCGGCAGCAACGCCGCGCCCGGCGGGTCCGGGCTGGGCCTGGCGCTGGTGGCGCAGCAGGCGAAGCTGCACGGCGGAACCATCGAACTGTCCGACGGGCCGCTCGGCGGGTTGCGGGCCACCCTCACCATCTCGACCGCCGCCGAGCCGGCCTACCCGGCCGAGGCGACCTACGAAACCGAGCTGTGACCCCGCCGGCTGAGCAGCCGGGTGCCGGCTCGCCAGCCCAGCAGCAGGGCCGCAGTGGTCAGTGAGGCCACCACGATGAAGCTCGTCGCGGTTCCCTGACCGGTCGCCTTGCGCAGAATCATGCCGACCACGACGGTGGCGATCCAGACCGCGACGCCGGTCGGGGCCAACGCCGTCGGGCGCCGCCAGGCCCGCGCGGCGAGCCAGCCGACGCCGGTACCGAAGAGGAACGGCCACGCGGTCTCGGCGATCCCGGCGATCGACAGCCCCTCGGCGTGGCTGCGCCGCCCGATGGTGCAGAACACCACGACGCAGAGGGCGTCGGCGGCCAGGGCCTTCAGGGCGGTCGATCGGTCAGCGCTGGGCATAGGTCATCACATCGTCGTCGAGGGGGGCATGCGGGGGTGAACCTTTCGCTACTGGCCTGGCGGATGAGGCGCCTCGGGGTCGGGACTGAACTGCAACGGGAGTTGTTGTTGGGTGCCGGGCAGCGGTGACGCCGCCCCGTTGGCGTTGTCCGGGTCGAAGTCCTTCTCGGTGCGGAACATGATCAGGAACACCACCCAGCCGATCGCGGCGATGAAGATCCAGCTGATCAGACGGTAGATCAACATCGCCGAGATCGCCGAGGCCAGCGACATCCCGCTGGACACCAGGCCGGGCACCAGCACCGCCTCGACCACCAGCAGCCCGCCCGGCATCAGCGGGATCGAGCCGACCGCACGGGCCGCCGCGTAGGCGACGGTGACTCCGGTGACCGACGGATGCCCACCGGTGGCGTAGCAGGCGAACAGCAGGCAGCCGACGTCGGCGATCCAGTTGAACAGCGACCAGCTGAACGCCTCCCCGAGGTCACGCCGGCCGAGCTGCACCGATTCCAGCTGCGCGAGCATCGCCCGCCACTTGGCCAGACCGGTGTCCGAGGCCTTGCCGCGCACCGAGTTGAACCAGGTCAGCACCCGCACGCCGATGCCGTCCATCAACTCCGGCCGACTCGCCACGGCCTGCGCCAACAGGACCAAGGCGATGAATCCGCCGAGCGAGAAGATCAGCGACAGCGGGTTCTTGCTCGCGCCGAGCAGGAACGCACCGCCCAGGCCGAGCAGGGCCAGGCCGATCACCTGCAGGGCACCCGACATGACCAGCTGCCAGGACGCCACCACGGGGGAGGCCCCCCACATCCGCTGTTGGCGGTAGAGGAACGTCGCCGACAACACCGGGCCGCCCGGCATCGTCGTGGACAGCGCGTTGCCGGCGTAGAACGCCGCTTCGGACCGCCACTGGTGCACCCGGACACCGGCCGAGCGCAGCAGGGTGCGCTGGATCTGCGCGAAGCTGTGCATCGACGCCATCGCCGCGACAATCGCGGCCAGCACCCACATCCAGTTGGCCGAGTACAGGCTCTTCCACGCCTTGGCGAGCTGGTCGTGCACCAGCGCCAACTCGACGGTCAGCACGATCAGTGCCAGGGCGATCAGCGCCCAGCGCAACCACCAGTACTTGCCGCGGCTGCGCTCCGGGGAGGCATCCCCGGGGCCCAGCCCGCTCACGGCAGCGTCGTCTGACACGCAGTAAGCGTAAAGCGTGGGTCAACGAAATCCGCAGATCCGAGGGCCAAACCGGCGTGGCCGCTACGCTACCGGAATGTCAGCCGGTCCGTCCTTTGACACCTTCGCCGACCAGTCGGTGACCCCGCTGGTCCGCAAGACCGCTGCGTGGGCCTGGCGGTTGCTGGTCATTTTCGGGGCCGTGGTGGCGCTGGGCTGGCTGATGCTGCGGATGGAGATCCTCGTCGTCCCGGTCGCGTTGGCCACCATCGTGGCGGCGTTGCTGATGCCGGTGGTGGATTTCCTCGACCGTCGGGGCGCGCCGCGCGGCGGAGCTGTCGCGTTGGTGTTGTTGACCGGCTTCGCGGTGTTCGGCGGCCTGCTCGCCTTCGTCATCACCCAGTTCGTCGACGGCGCACCGGCATTGGTCGGGCAGGTCTCGACCAGCATCGAAGGTGTCGGAACCTGGCTGACCGACGGCCCGCTGCACGTCAGCGACGTGCAGATCAACCAGTTCCGGGACTCCGCGCTCGAGGCGCTGCGCAGCAATCAGGAGCGGTTGACCAGCGGGGCGGTGTCGACCGCGGCCACATTCACCGAGATCGTCACCGGCGCCCTGCTGATGCTGTTCACGCTGATCTTCCTGCTGCACGGCGGCCGGAACATCTTCACGTTCGTGACCCAGGCCGTTCCGGTGGGAGTGCGGTCGCGGGTCCGCAACGCCGGACGCGCCGGGTTCCACACCCTGATCGGCTACGTCCGGGCAACGTTCCTGGTCGCGGCGGTCGACGCGATCGGCATCGGGGTCGGTCTGGCGATCATGGGTGTCCCGCTGGCCCTGCCGCTGGCCTCGCTGGTGTTCATGGGCGCATTCGTCCCGCTGGTCGGGGCGGTGGTGACCGGGTTCCTGGCCGTCATCGTCGCGCTGATCGCCAAGGGCTGGATCTACGCACTGATCACGCTGGGCCTCATCATCGCCGTGCAGCAGCTCGAGGGCCACGTGTTGCAGCCGCTGGTGATGGGCCGGGCGGTGTCGATCCACCCGCTGGCCATCGTGCTGGCGATCGCCGGCGGGGCCGTGATCGCCGGCATCGTCGGGGCGTTGCTGGCCGTGCCGGTGCTGGCGTTCCTCAACAGCGCGGTGCGGGTCCTGCTCGCCGACGATCCGGCCGCCGAGGAGGCGGCCCTGGAAGCCGAGGAAGGCCCGGTGATCGAGGCGGAACCCGACGACGTCGAGGACGCCGAGGCCCGCTGACGATCGCCAGGCGCCGGTGTCCTAGAGCCTGCCCTCGCGGCGCAGCAGCTCCTGGGCGCTGACCCCGCCGGCGCCGCCACGACGCTGACGATCCTCCTCGGCGCGGGTGTTGAGCTTCTCCGTCGCGGCCTCGGCATCGGCCTGCCGCGCCGTGGGGATCGCCCGGGTCTCTTCGGCGGAGTCGTCGTCCTGGGGCCGCGGCGCCCGCTGGGCGGGGATGGCGGTGGTGGGTTCGTTGCCCGGGGACACGCCGTGCGCCGCACCCTGCGAACCGGGATCCTGCATCGCCCGCGTCGGTTCGGCCGACGGCGCTTTCGGTGGCGGCGCCGGCGCGGCACCGGTGCCCCGCAGGTCCCCGAGCCACGACTCGATCTCGCGGTCCTCGCGTTTGGGTGCCGGCGGGGTGGTGGGCCGCTGGGTGCGCTGGGTGGCCGCGGTGGCGTTGTTGACGACGCTGCGGACCGCGTCCTTGGCGATCGACAGCCGGGTGGTCTGGGGTTCGTCGGCGGGTTGCGGCGGCGGCGCGCTCGGCAACCGGGTGGGGC